>JAERRP010000105.1 GCA_016735415.1 Desulfobacterales bacterium
TTTGGCTATAAAGGTAAATCTGTGACGATAACGTATGCCTATTTTGATTGTTTTTCGGGTATCAGCGGCGATATGACCCTTGGCGCCCTGATCGATCTGGGGGCGCCTCTGGAACGACTCCGGACCGATTTGAAAAAACTGGCGATCGGTCCCTTTGGGCTCAGCGCTGATGCGGTTGCGATTAACGGTATCCGGGCCGTGCAGGTGAAGGTCGAGGTTCCGACCTCGGAGATCGAGCGTCATTTCAGCGATATTCGAACCCTGATCGACAAAAGTTCCCTGCCTCTCAAGGTAAAGTCCACCGCGATCGATACCTTCAGCCGTCTGGCTGCGGCGGAGGCCGGAATTCATGGCTGCTCCCCTGATGAGGTGCATTTTCACGAAGTGGGGGCGGTGGATGCGATCGTGGATATTGTCGGTGCGGCGCTTTGTCTGGATTATCTCGGTATCGAACGCATTACAGCCTCTCCCCTGCCGATGGGAACCGGATTTGTGAACTGTCGTCACGGCAAACTGCCCCTGCCCGCCCCGGCCACGCTGTCACTGTTAAAAAACGTGCCGATCCGGGGCATCGCGGTCGAAGGTGAATTCGTGACACCCACCGGGGCCGCCCTCATCGCCGGTCTGGCCGAAAGCTTCGGACCCTACCCCGATATGGAATTGCTTGGCGTAGGCTATGGCGCCGGCCGCCATCGCTACGACCATCAGCCCAATTTGCTGCGGGTCGTGCTGGGCCGGCCCGCGGGCGCTGACACACGCGATGAAAAAATGGCGGACAACGACAGGGTGGAGGTGATTGAAACCGCCATCGACGATCTCAATCCCGAGGTGTTCGGTTACCTCATGGAGCGCCTGTTCGAGATCAATGTCCTCGACGTTTACTGGATACCCGTTTACATGAAAAAAAACCGTCCGGGTACCCTTGTCCAGGTATTATGCCGGCCGGAACGGGTGGAGGCGACCTTGAACGTTATTTTTAATGAAACAACGACCTTAGGCGTCCGCATCTATCCGGCAAGCCGCCGTGTGCTGCCGAGGGAGACGGTTTCACTGGACACTTCCCTGGGGAAGGTCAGCGTCAAGCGTGTTCTGATGCCCGACGGTCATGAGCGCTTGATCCCGGAATACGAAGTTTGCCGCCGTCTGGCCCGGGAGCATAAAGTTCCTGTAAAAGATATCTATGCCATTGTCGAAAAAGAAGCCTCCGGCGTTCTGCGGTTGGACCCTGAAATGTCGGTGGATAAACCCGAGGCGTCCATTGACAAAAAAGCACACTGAATATAGACACGGGCCATGCTTTTAAGGGATCGTGGTATCCTTTTTCTGGCCACGGGGTGCGGGTGCGGTAAATTGCCTTTTGCTCCGGGAACCGCCGGCTCCCTGGCGGCCCTGCCCCTGGGGTGGATGCTTTCCCACCAGACACCCGGCCTTGCTTTGGTGGTCGTGGCCGTATTTGCGATCATCGCCATCGGGATCGCTCATCGGGCCGCCCGATTAATGCAGCGGAAAGATCCGGGAGCGGTGGTGATCGATGAGATCGCCGGCGTGCTGGTTGCAAGCGTCGGCCTTCAATTGTCGCTGGTCGGCAGTCTGGTAAGTGTCGGTCTGTTTCGTGTTTTCGATATTGTCAAACCGTTCCCGGTCGGTTGGCTTGACCGACGGCTCAAAGGGGGCCTCGGTATCGTCGCCGATGATCTGGCGGCCGGTCTTCTATCCAATCTGGCGTACCGTGCCGGTGCCTGGCTGATGGCCTGAATGCTTCTACCACAGCGGACGGCCGCCTTGACGCACTGAAAACGTTTCCGCCGCTCCGGTTTGAAAACCCTGCGGCGGTTCATCATCCCAATGAAAGGTGATAACCTGTCTTGAAAACAAGTACTACTGCGCCGGAAGCTAATGCCGGCGCCAAGCCAAAATCCCGTCTGCGGGAGAATGTCGAAGCCATCCTGCTGGCGATTCTTTTAGCCCTTTTCATTCGCACCTTTATTGTCCAGGCGTTTAAAATTCCATCGGGCTCCATGAAAGAAACGCTTCTGATCGGTGACCATATTCTGGTCAACAAGTTCATTTACGGCATCCGTATGCCGTTCAGCAACAAAACGATTATTCCGGTCGCAGAGCCCCGGCGGGGCGATATTGTCGTCTTCAAGTTTCCCAAAGACCCGAAAATGGATTTCATCAAGCGGGTGGTCGGCATCCCTGGTGATGTGGTGGAAGGCCGCAACAAGGTTGTTTACGTCAATGGCCAACCGGAAAACAATATCCATGCCGTCAACAAGGATGCTTACATCATCAGCGGCAACGCGAGGGACAATTTCGGCCCTGTCAAGGTCCCGGCCGACAGCCTGTTTGTCATGGGCGACAACCGCGATCGAAGCAATGACAGTCGTTTCTGGAAATTTGTGAATTACAGCCAGCTCCGGGGTAAGGCTTTCATGATTTATTGGTCCTGGGACAAGAACGATTTCGCGGTGCGCTGGAAGCGCATTGGCGATATGATCGAATAGAACGTCTTGAAAGGGGAGATCCGCATGGGGATGAGGCATAAACACGTTTTAGACATGGCGTCCCTTTCAGCCGCTGATATCCGGACCATATTGGACACGGCGGTGCGAATGAAAGAAATTTCCCGCCGGCCCATTAAAAAAGTGCCGACCCTGCGTGGTAAAACCGTTGTCCAGTTTTTTTACGAACCCAGCACCCGCACCAAATCCTCTTTCGACATTGCGGCCAAACGCCTGAGCGCCGACAGCCTTTCCTTTTCTAAAGCCACCAGCAGTGTGGCCAAAGGCGAGACCCTCCTGGATACCGTCCAGAATATCGAGGCCATGCAACCGGATGTCATCATCATCCGGCATTCATCCGCGGGCGCCCCGCATTTTCTGACCCGGCACTGCAAGGCCTGTGTCATCAATGCCGGTGACGGGATGCATGCCCACCCGACCCAGGCGCTGCTGGATCTCATGACCGTCCGCGAAAAAAAGGGCCGTTTGAAAGGCCTTAATTTACTCATTGTCGGGGATATCGCCCACAGCCGGGTGGCCCGATCGAATATCGTCGGTTTTAATAAAATGGGGGCCAATGTGTCGGTCTGCGGTCCTCCCACCATGATGCCCCTGGGGATCGAGCAAATGGGGGTCAAGGTCAGCCCCTGTCTGGATGATGCCATCGGGTCTGCGGATGTCATCATGATGCTCCGCATCCAGAAAGAGCGCCAGGAGCGGTTTCTCATGCCCGACGAAAGGGAATACGCCGCCGTGTTCGGTCTGAATCTCGACCGTTTGAAAAGCGCCTCTGCGGATGTGTTGGTCATGCACCCCGGGCCGATGAATCGGGGCGTGGAAATCGACCCCGAAGTGGCGGATGGTCCTTACTCGGTCATTCTGGAACAGGTCACCAACGGCGTGGCCGTGCGCATGGCCTTGTTATATCTGGCGATGGGAGGCCAATAAAATGGTTTTGATCATTTGCGTGGGGCGCATCATCGATCCGGGCCATTTTGACGGTGAGGCGGACCTGTATATAAAGGACGGGCAGGTGGCCGCGTTCAAACCCGGTGGCGGGGATGAGATCAAGGAAAAAGATGTTCTTGTCATTGACGCGCGCGGGAAAATCGTTACGCCGGGCCTGATCGACCTGCACGTTCATTTGCGGGAACCCGGGCACGAATACAAGGAAACCATCGCTAGTGGATGTCAGGCGGCCGCGGCCGGTGGTTTTACGGCGGTTTGTGCCATGCCGAATACGAATCCCCCCAATGATTGCGCCCAGGTTACTGAGTTTATATTGGAAAAAGCAAAAAATGCCCAATCCGCACGGGTGTATCCAGTGGCGGCGATCAGCCCTGGTCTGGCAGGGGAGGGGCTGACGGCCTTCCATGAACTACGGTCGGCCGGGGCGGTGGCCTTTACCGACGACGGGTACCCCGTTACTATCAGCCTGCTGATGCGCCGGGCTTTGGAATACGCCCGTGGTGCCGGCCGACCGATCATTTCGCATTGCGAGGACTTGGCCCTGTCGGCGGGCGGGGCCATGAATGAGGGGGAGACGGCGACCCGCCTTGGCCTGCCGGGCATTCCCAATGCCGCCGAGACCGTGATGGTGCAGCGGGATATTGCCCTGGCGGCCCTTACGGGAGGGCAGCTCCATATCGCGCATGTCAGCACCCGGGAGGCTGTGGATGCCATCCGTGAAGCCAAGGCCGGCGGCATCAAGGTCACGGCCGAGGCCGCCCCGCATCATTTCATCTTAACCGATGATGCCGTATGCGATTACGACCCCAACACCAAAATGTATCCCCCACTGCGCACGGCCGCGGATCGGGACGCGATCCGCCGGGGTCTGGCAGACGGCACCATCGATGCGATTGCCAGCGATCACGCCCCCCATTCGAGCATTGAGAAGCAAGTGGAATTCGACCAGGCGGCCAATGGCATTATCGGTCTTGAGACGGCACTGGCGCTGGCGCTTCAGCTTGTGCATGAGGGCATTTTATCCCTGCCGCGCCTGGTCGAACTGATGGCCGCTAATCCGGCCCGAATTATCGGTGTGCCCTGTGGCCTCCAAACCGGGATGCCGGCCGATATTACGATTGTCGATCCGACCAGAAAACATACCGTAAGCGCCGGGGAATTCAAGTCCAAAAGCCGCAACACGCCCTTTGACGGCCGGGAGCTCAAGGGCTGTGCGGTCAGCACCATTGTGAACGGCCGAATCGTTTTCGATTTGTCTGAATAAATGTGGAACCGTCAGGCCAGGGCCACGAAAAAAATAATGGCCCCGGCGACGCCGAAACGGAAATTCAAAGACGCAGGAAAAAATATGGACGATAAAGATTATCATCTCCTCGTTGTGGACGACGAACTCAGCATGCGGGAGCTGCTCGAGTACCTTTTTACGAAGGAAGGCTACCGGGTGGACTGCGCCGATTCCGGTAAACGGGCCATCGAGATGCAGGACAAGAACAGTTACGATCTGCTGGTCTGCGATATCCGCCTGGGGGACATCACCGGGCAGGACGTATTTTGCGTTGCCAAAGTCAGGCATACGAATACGGTCGTTATCATGATTTCGGCCTATGTCACCACCGAGGTGGCCGTGGAAGCCATGAACGAGGGCGCTTACGATTATGTTCCCAAACCTTTCGATAAAGATGAGCTTCTGGAAACCATTGCCAGGGCACTCCAACTGCGAACCGTGGAAAGCGAAAGTGAAAGCCTTAAGGCCGACCTGAAAAGAAACCTGCATTTCGGCCAGATCGTGGGCAGCAGCCCGGCCATGATGCATATTTATAAACTCGTCCGGCAGGTCGCCCAGACCCGTACCAATATCCTTGTTTCCGGGGAAAGCGGCACCGGTAAGGAGTTGATCGCACGTTCCATCCACAATGAAAGCACGCGGGCGGATCATCCCTTCGTTGCTATCAATTGCGGCGGCATTCCGGAAACCCTGATGGAAAGCGAGCTTTTCGGGCATAAAAAAGGCACTTTTACGGGGGCCACCCAGGACAAAAAAGGCTTGTTCGAGGCAGCTCACAACGGCACGATTTTCCTGGACGAAATTGGGGAACTCAGCATGCCCCTGCAGGTCAAACTCCTGCGCGTGGTCCAGGAAAAAACATTTATGCCGGTGGGGGGCAACGAGGATATCGATGTGGACTGCCGGATCATATCCGCCACCAACAAGAATCTGGCCGAGGAGGTGATCGAGGGACGTTTCCGGGAGGACCTCTTTTACCGGCTCAATGTTATCGAACTCAAGGTGCCGCCCCTGAGGGAACGCAAGGCCGACATCAAGGCCCTGGCCCGGTTTTTTCTGGAAAAGTACGCCCGGGAGATGGACAAGGAAATCAAGAAAATCTCCTCGTACGCCGTGGACCTGATGCAAAAATACGACTTTCCCGGCAATGTGCGCGAACTGGAAAATTTGATGGAGCGTTCCGTGGCCCTGTCCACCACCAATATCATCCTGCCGGAAAGCCTGACCCTGTCCGTTCACAAACGCCGCTGGATCGAGGGCGTCCAGGGCAAACGCTATGACCTGGACGAGATCGACAAGGGCGTGGCCCTGGATGTCATCCTGCGTGAAATCGAGTATGCCTACCTCCAGAAGGCCCTGGATATCGCGAACGGCAACAAGAACAAGGCCTCCGAACTTCTGGGAATCACTTTCCGCTCCTTCCGCCACCGTTTGGGCAAGCTGCAGGGGGATGGTTGATATATTTGACTATTTGTGCCCATACGGCGACCTTTTTGTTTGAAATCGATTTGCCATTCAGGGGGTTGATCAAATTCATAGGGCGATGGGCGCCGCTTGCCAAATAATGTCAAAGCGCTGACATTATTTGGCAAGCGCATGGCTGCGGTTGACGCATATATGGGTATCGGAATGGCCGGGAGGCGGGATAGTCAAACAATTTCAAGTGAATATAAAAATGACCACGCGAATTCCGGGAATGGCATGCAAGTTGCTATAAGTTTACGTCAAATGAATGAGGTTGTTGCAGGGGCACGGTCACCAGAGACGCCGGGCCCGCAAAAAAGGCGGCAGCGCGATTTCGTCACAGTTTTTCAACATTCAACACTTTTATGAGGAGGCTTTAACCATGCTGCAAAAAATGAGAAGCAACAAAGAAGGTTTCACCCTGATCGAACTCATGATCGTCATTGCCATCATCGGTATCCTGGCGGCGATCGCCATCCCCAACTTCATCGCTTACCGCAACAAGGCCTACTGCTCGGCAGCCGAATCCGATGCCCATGCCACCATGGCGGGTCTGGCGGATTATTACTCCATCCCGGGTAACAACTTTGTTCCGGCCACTCCTGCCGCTGTTGGTATTACCATGTCGAATTCGAATACCGGGGCGATCAGCGGATCGATCAATGCCATCGTTGTCACCATTACCGATACTGCTAATCGCTGTCCCAGCGACTACCAGCTCGGCGACACCCGCTGGAACGGCAGCGGTGTTTACACGATCACCATGCAGTAATTCAATCGAATAGTTACTGACGTAAGTGAAAGGGAGGCAATGAGGCCTCC
>JAERRP010000294.1 GCA_016735415.1 Desulfobacterales bacterium
CTTTCTTTCTGGAATACTTTACCGACGCGGTCACCAATCCGGACGAGATCTCCGACCGTTTCCAAATCCCAATCCTGGGGATTGTGCCCCTGGTGAAAGAAGGTGACTACCCTCCCGAAAAAACCTTTCTCAAAAATGCACGGGCCCCATTGGCTGAGGCCTTGCGTACCACCCGCGTTTCGCTGCAGTTAGCCGGGTGCGCAACACATGTACGCAGCATTCTTATCACCAGCAATCACCCCGGCGAAGGCAAGACGACCCTGATCTCGAACCTGGCCTTCACCTTCGCCAAGGCCGGCGAAAAGGTGGTGGTGGTGGACGCCGATATGCGTAAACCCCGTATCCATAAGATATTCAGCGATAGTGATCTCAACAGTTTGCCGGGACTTTCCAGTTTTCTGGCCGGTCTGGTGACAAAAGGCTTCATCCATCATAACGGCATCGAAAACCTGTACTACATTCCGGCCGGCCCCATCCCGCCCAATCCGGAGGAACTGCTGGCCTCCCGGCGTTTCGAAAAATTGATGCGTTTTCTGGAGTCTAAGTTCGACCGGGTCCTGGTGGACGCTCCTCCCCATCAGGGTTTTGCCGATGTGCTGGTCCTGTCCCAGTGCGTTGGCGGCGTCGTGCTGACGGCCAGCATGGGTGAAATCAAACGGCAGGAACTGCGCCATTTCAAGAAAAGTGTACTCAATACCCGCGGCACCATCCTGGGCTGCATTATCAACAAGGTGGATATCACACGACGTTACGGTTATCAGTCCTACTACAAATATTACCACTACTACAGCTACGGGGAAAAGGGCGCGGGCCGTAAACCCAAACGACTTGACTATGCCATAAAGCAGGGCTCCCAGGAGAAGTAAATCGATGTACCGCGCATACTACGGGCTCGATAAAAAACCGTTTCAGATCAGTGCCGACCCGGAATTCCTGTGGCTGGGCCCCAAACACAAGGAAGGCCTGGCCATTCTGATCTACGGGGTCAGAGACAACAAAGGTTTCCTGGTGTTGTCGGGCGGCGTGGGAACCGGCAAAACGACCCTGATTCATGCCCTGCTCAAACAATTGGACGACAGCGTCATCGTCGCTTCGGTTCCGGATCCCGGTTTAAAACTAATTGAATTCTATAATTACATCGCATCGGCCTTTGGCATGCAGGGCGCCTATACAAGCAAAGTCGATTTTTTATTAGACTTCGAAGCTTTCCTGCGCCAAATGCACGCCCGTGGCCGTACCGTACTCTTAATTATCGATGAGGCCCAGCGTTTAAACCCGACGATGCTGGAAGAAATCCGCCTGCTCTCAAATATCGAGACGCCCGAACAAAAACTGCTCAACATTTTTTTCGTGGGACAGGAAGAGTTTTTCGACATTCTTTCCGATCCCCTCAATCGGGCCCTGCGACAGCGCATAACGATCAACTACCACCTGAATACATTGAGCATGGATGAAACCCGCACGTTGATCGAATACCGCCTTAAAGTGGCCGGCGCCACCAGACCCATTTTCTCGGAGGATGCCATCCAGGGGGTCTATTCTTTCTCACAAGGCGCGCCCCGACGCATTAACATTATTTGCGACCACGCCTTGCTGACCGGTTATGTCGAAAACAACCCGACCATCGGCGTCGACATCATCCGGGATTGCTTCGATGAACTTATGCTGCCGGGCGAGAAGTGCCCACCCTGCGAAGCACTCGGTCCTATAAGGTTGAAGCCCCTTTCGACGGCCCCGACCCCTTCAGCAGCGGCAATCGTAAAAACAACTGTCCTGAAAGCACCGCCTTCGCCGCTGAAGTCCAAACGCGAACGTGCCCTTATTTTTACGGCAACCCTGCTGGTGGTGGTCATCACCGCTTATTTTTACTTCAAACCGCAGCATGCCATCGCGCCGCCGCCGGGGGAAATAATTGCGGAGGCGCGCCGGGCGGAAACGTCCATCGATGCGACCGTGGAAACGGCCGACGATACCCCCGATACGACCACGGCGGCACCATCCGATCAGGCGGCGCCCTTAGAACCCCCCGAAACAGCCGTGACCGCCTCCGTTTCAGACCACGGGAATTTTGATTCCTTATCCGCGCCCCCGGCCGTAACCCCGTTTCCGACCGTAACCGGCGCGGACGAGACTTCCGATGTTGCCGCCCTGCAAGCCGATTCGGCCGAACCGGTGCCGGCCGACCTCCTGGCCGATCTCGATTCTCCTGTCACGGAAGCCATCGACCCGATCGCAACCGAGTCGGCCCCGGTGGCCGGGGTCTCTTCCGACCCAGTCCATATGTCCCCCCCGCAGGAGAAGCC
>JAERRP010000729.1 GCA_016735415.1 Desulfobacterales bacterium
GGGAATGAACAAAAGGAAATTATGAAAGATGTAGCCCAGATAGAGGCCGAGGGCCAGGGCTTTTGGTTCATCAATCTGTTCGGGGAAAGGAAGTTCATCGAGGGCACTATTCAAACCGTTGACCTCATGGACGAACACTTTGTCATGCTAAGAAAAGGAAAATCAAAATGATTATCTATTAGAGCCAATTTCAAAACGCCCTCTTTTGTTCGATTTCTGCGTTAGGAAAAATTTTTAATTTTGATTTTATTCGATCTGTTACCAAATATAGCATCGGAACGTAGGCCAGTGTCAGGAAGGTGGAAACCATCAGGCCGGCAATAGCCACAACCGCCAGAGGTGACAATCTTTCCAGCCCGACAGCCGTTTCCGCAGCAATCGGCAGCATCCCCGCAATGGTACTCAGGGCCGTCATTAAAATAGGCCGCGTACGCCGCCGGATCGCTTCTTCAATAGCCGTATGAATGTCGGCCCCATTTGTTCGTGCAGTTTCAATAAAATCGACCAGCAGGATTGAATTGTTTACCACAATGCCGGAAAGCAGGATCATGCCCATGGCGGCAGGCATGCAGAAATGCCGTTCCAGAAGAAGCATCCCCCAGGGCACTCCGATAAAGGCCAGTGGAATGGCACTCATAACAATCACGGGATCCAGGTATGACTTAAAAGTAATAACCAAGGAAAAATATAGGAAAATGAGCGCCAGCGCCATAGCACCTGCGAGATAGCCGAAGCTTTCGGTCATTTGCCTGATTTCTCCTTCATGACTTAACGTATATCCGCCGGGAAGTTTCATGTCTGACAGTACGTCAGAGACCTGATCCTGAAGATGGGTGATGGCGGTTCTGGCACGATAACCCAACAGATTAACAACCGGTAAAAGATTCTGTCGGGTGATCTTCGATTGGCGCCAGACGGGCCGGATATCGGCAATCTCTTTCAGCGTTATGGGGCCTGCCGGTCCCGGAATCTGCAGCACAGCCAGGGCCGCAACAGTATTCATAGCATTCTGATCAAAACGGAAACGGATGCCGTATCCGTCTTCTCCGGCAATACTGAAGTGTGAAGCGATTTTACCGGTTGTTGCCGTCATCACTGTTTCCGAAACATCCTTGGGAGAAATGCCGTAATGGGCGAGTTTTGTTTCGTCAAGATCGACAGCAATTTCTTTTTTGGACCAGTCCCATGAACGCGATATGGATGTCAGTCCCCTGACCTGATGAAGTCTGCTGCTCACCTCATCGGCAAGCTGATCCAGAATCCGCGGGTCCGGGCCGGATATCATGACATCAAGCGGCGCCGCAATAGAGGACAGGGGGGTTGCGCCATAATCATAAACATTAAAACGCTTCAAGCCGGGCATGTCCCGGAATGTTTCGCGGAGGCCTGCTTCTATTTCCCAGATAGATTCGGCACGCTCAAACCGGTTTTGAAAATGTACAGTGATCAGTCCTTCCTGGGAGGTGCGATCCGCGCCGAAGCTGATAACATTGGGTCCGGCACCCACGATCGTGGCCATGCGGATGAAGCCCGGTACATGTTTAATGAAACGCTCCATGCTTTCCACAACCATCTCGGTCTGTTCAATGGTACTGTTCGGCCATGTTTCGAATTCAATCTTGACAATACCGGTATCCATGGCCGGCATCAGATCCCGCCCCGCCAGCGGCATCTGTCGCAGACTTATAAAGAGCAAGCCGATTAGGATCGGTAAAATTATCAACCCCCATTTCGAGGATGCCAACCGAAAACTCCGGATAAAAAAATCTTGTAGCGGTGTGATCCAGAATTCACACAGCCGCTGGAGAACCGTTTCAATCCGATTTGCCTGACGGCCGGGTTTCATAAGTTTCGGTGCCAGTAACGGAATCACCGTAACGGATATGACGAATGACGCCAAAAGCGCCAGAGACAGCACCACCGTCAGCGGCCTAAGAATTTTCTGGGAGTATCCGCCCACAAACATAATCGGTACAAGAACCGACAGCGTTGTGATGGTACCGGCAAAATCAGCAAGAAAGATTTCTTTTGTGCCGTCAACAGATGCCTGGAAAAGGGATTTGTCTCCGGTGGCGGCGTGCCGATCAATATTTTCAATCACGACAATAGCATCATCAACCAGCAACCCGACGGCAAGGATAATGGCTGTCATGGTGACGATGTTAAGTTCATAATGGATGAACTTCATGCCGGCGAATGTCAGTAAAAATGTGAACGGAATAGATATTGCGGCCAAAAGCGTTGTCCGCATGCGGGCTATAATTAGAAAAATAACGGCAACGGTTAAAATGATGGAATTCCGAAGAGATGTAAGCAGATTGGATACGGATGTATTAATCAGTTCGCCCTGGGTATCGACGACTTCGAACATCAGCTCCGGGAAGGCAATTCTTACGTCTTGCAGGACATTGTTCAAAGCGTGAAGCGTTGTTGTGACATTACCGCCTTCGGCTCGAAGAATGTTGATCCCGATGGCCGGTTTGCCGTTGCCATGAAAAAATGACCGCCGCTGCTCATGGGATGTGACGATGCTGGCAATATCCCTCAGGTAAACGGCACTGCCCTCCACGCTTCTTCCGATGACGATACCACCCAGTTCATGCCGCCGGGAACGTTCTCCATGGATTTTGATCATCAGTTCATCGGTATTCCGGATCAGCAGGCCGCTGGGAATGTTCCTATTCTGGGAGTAAATGGCGGCAATGACGTTATCGACCGAGAATCCGAATCGGGCCAGTCGGTCCCGGTCAATAGTTAAACTGATCTCCGGCCTGTATCCGCCGAACACTTCTACATCAGCGATTCCCTGGACCCGGAGAAACCCTTCCTGGATCTCATTATCGCATAATTGCCGGACCTTTGACAAAGTCAGAGGCGATTCCGGTTTTGGCGAAACCGCCAGGGTCTGCACCGGGGCAGTGGCATCGCTGATCCTGAAAATTCTTGGTGGAAGCATTTCCGCCGGTAACGTCGGCATGATGCGGTTTAGGGAAGCATTCACATCCGTGACTGCCGCGTCAAGACTTTTGGCATAATCAAATTCCACTTTAACAGCTGCGGTCTCGTCACGCACGGTGGATTTAATGGTTCGTGATTTGTCCAGTGTGGCCATTTCTTTTTCCACCTGCCGGGAAATTTTATCAGCCATATCTTCAGCGGAAGCACCTGGCCAGATCAACAGGATGGATATCTGGGGGTAATTGGCGTCGGGGAAAAGATTTAAAGGCAAGGTTTTAAAACCGACAAAGCCGAATGCCACTCCCAGCAGGATCAAAGCAGTTACCGCATGAGGTCCTTTGAGATAGGCGGATATCCAATTCATTTTGCACCTTCACCAATCCGGACAATGCCACCATCCCGGCTTAACTGCAGGAGCATGGATTCTGGACCGGAAGCCAGCTGTGCGCCTATTGTCAGGGGTCCTTCAACAATCGCCTGCTCCCCGCTATGTCCGAGTATATTAACATGGACCGGACGCACTGTTTGATTGTCCTGGATCACAAAAACCAGAGCACCTGATTCCTGTTCAAGGATGCAGTCCGAGGACACAACCAGACCCTCTGGCAGCCCGACGATCAGATCAACCCCGACAGTACCGCGACTCGGCAGTCCGAAGGGACGCTCCTGAAGCCTGATTTCCACAGTCGCCAAATTCCCGGTTTTGATGGCCGGGTGAATACGGTAAACACTCGCATCAATGAATTTGACGCCATGAATTAACTGAAGGGGGGTATTTGCCGATAATCGTGTGACTGTTTCCTGGGGCACGTGAACGAGGACTTTATATCCCTGGTTGGTGCTTTCAATCTTTAATACGGGGGTCCCCGGCATGACCATGTCGCCGGGATCTTTCATGCGCTCTGTAATGACGCCTTCAAAAAGAGACTTGATGCTGGAAAATGACAAGGAAACATTCGAGGCTTCAAGTTCCTGTTTCAATCGTTGAAGCCGTGAGAATGCCAACTCATAAGCAAGAGTGGATTCATCTAAAGACTCTTTGGAATTAACTTTGATGAACTCGTAAAAAGTAAAAACTTTATATCCTATTGAATATTTTACAAAATTTAAAAAATACGGTTTGCTTTTTTCTTTGCGATTTGGTATAGTTTTGTCAAATTATTCAAAAGGTTAAAGGCAAAATCATGATCAAAGTGAAATCCCCAAAACAGCGCGACATTTTAGATCC
>JAERRP010000787.1 GCA_016735415.1 Desulfobacterales bacterium
GAGTAACCGTTGGCGGTCAACCAGCTGGAAGGCGCCGCCACCCCATCGGGCAGAAGACGGATTAATTGTTTTATTCCTACGCCGTTTTGTACACCCATGGTTTACTTTTTACCATTAATTTAAATTAAAGCAAGCTTATAATCGGTTTGAACATTGACTGATTTGCATAAACAAAGTCGGCAAAAACGACATTTAGTAAACCATGGGTTTACATTTGAATCTATTTTTAAACCAAGCTGCCTTTCTTGGACGGGTGCGAGGCACGTCTATGCAATACTGTCATTCTCCCATCATTCTGTATTCATTTGGTATTTTATTTCTGGGGGATCTTTTGGGGACGTTGTCTACAAAGTGTACAAACATATACCAGCGGGCGGTCCGCCCACCGCTCCTGAAAAAAATGCCCGGCGTTCGACTTGATACATATAGCTTAAAGGGATCATGTGTAAATTCTTCATAAAACGCCTTCCACAGCAAACTGCGGAAAGTTGGTCCATGCGATTATGTCAGTCTTCATCCAAAAAGTAGAGATAGGGACAGGCAAAAAGTAGAGATAGGGACAGGCAAATAATACTATTGAAAAGGCTGGCTTTGGGACGAAAACACGGCTTTAATTTCACTTGAAATCGGTCCTGTTACGCGATTAATTTGTCCCTGTTGTGTCACAATTTTCCATGATATATAAATGTTTAGGCTCTCCCAATCGGA
Organism: Desulfobacterales bacterium; assembly: GCA_016735415.1. Next base: position 709 of record JAERRP010000787.1, read on the forward strand.
ATTAACCCGCATCAACAAGGAATGTGAGTATGAACCGCGCGGAAATAATCAAAAAACTCAAATAAAAAAAGGGCAGGTCCATCGACCTGCCCTTTTTCTATCGATGCCGGCCGCGAAGCCAGCTCAATCGGTGCTGCAGCCGCAATTGCACTGGGCGAATTTTAGGCGGCAGACCGAGCTGTGCTCCCGGCTCTGCATGCAGTCATGGTAGTGCGATTTGCACTTGAGGCTGCATGCCGGGCTGTCTTTTGGGGATGTATCGGCCATGAGAGCACCTCTCTGGATTTGATTTGCATTTCAACCGGAACGCCGTTTGCGCGAACCCGCCGTTCCACACCGCAATCGTAAGCACTGATCCCCCGACCGCAACCAACCATCTCTCCAGCAAAGGGTAGGTTTCGGTTCCGGGCAAGGCCGCAGCAACCTGACGCCCGCAGGCGTAGCCCCGCTACGTCGAGGACCGGCAGGTTGCGAGAACGCCGCACGGGGCCGAAAGATGCCCTTTCGGGCGGGTCACTAACGGCGGCGACTGAAATACAGGTTGACAACCGCCGCCAGCGAAGTTCCCACAATCAGCAGGAAAGAAATCGCATTGATCACCGGGGTGCTGCCGTCGCGCACCTGGAGGTAGAGATTGATGGGCAGGGTGGTTTCCGAACCCACCAGAAACAGGGTCGTGTTGAAATTCTCGAAAGACATCAGAAAGGCCACGGCGGCCCCGCCGATAATGGCCGGCCGGAGATATTTGAGGGTAATGTGCCAGATTACTTCCAGGCGGCTGGCGCCCAGGTTCAGGGCGGCCTCCTCCAGGCTGCGGTCGAATTTGCGCAGGCGGGCGGAGACGATCAGCGTCACCAGGGTGGTGATAAAGGAAAACTGGCCCAGCACCACCAGCCAGAACCCCGGGCGGAAAAGCGGGATATCCAGTCCAAAGTGATCTTCGATATACAGCCCCAGGGTATTGGAGAAGAGCAGAAGCGAAATCCCCAGAATGACACCCGGAATCACCAGCGGTGAGAGCATCAGAAAATAAAGCAGAGGCTTGAACGGAAATTCCTCCTGCTCGAACAGAAAAGACGCGCAGGTACCCACCGTCGTGGCCATCAGGGTTACAAAAAAGGCCACCTGGAAGCTGACCCCGATGCTGGCCAGATTGTTATGGTCGTAAAAAATACCCACCCGCTGGGGCAAGTCACCGACAAACCACTCCAGGGTGAATCCCTTCCAGGGCAGGGCCGGAAACTGGGAATCATTGAAGGCCAGGATACAGGTCACCACCAGGGGGGCAAAGAGAAAGCCGAAATAGAGCAGGATATAGGCCCGGTAGCCGAAGCGGTAGGCCCGTCCCTGGGGCAGCGTGCGAATCATTGGATCACCTTGCTCAATTTCTGGCGGGTCAGCTTGAGCCCCGCCCAGATTATCAGCGAGGAAAGGATCAGTAAAAGAAAACCGAAGGCCGAACCCTGGTTCCAGTTGAAGCTGGCAATGAACTGGTTATAGATCTGTTCGGTGAACCAGAGGGCGTTTTTGCCCCCCATCAGATTCGGCGTCAGGTAATTGCCCAGGGTCAGCATGAATACCACGATACTGCCGGAAACGATCCCGGGCATGGCATGCGGGATGATGATCCGAAACAGGATCGTGAACATATTGCCCCCCAGATCGTAAGCGGCCTCGATCAGGCTGTCGTCAAGGCTGTCCAGCACCGAAATCAGCGGAACGGCCATGAAAAGCATGGAGGTGTAGACCAGCCCCAGTACCATGGAAATATCGTTGTAGAGCATTTCCACCGGCTGGGACCAGAGGCCCAGACCGACCATCAGGTGATTGATGACCCCGCTTTCCCTCAGAAGAATCATCCAGCCGTAAACGCGCACCAGTTCACTCACCCAGAAAGGCATCAGCAGGAGCATCATTAAAAATCCCTGGCGCCGGGGCGAGACCACCTTGGTGATGTAAAAGGCCACCGGCAGGGCCACCAGAAAGGTCAGCAGCGTCACCAGAACGGCGTACACCGCCGTGCGCACGAACGTCAGCCAGTAGATCGGCTCCTCGAAGAACTGAAGATAATTGGCCAGGCTCCAGACATCGCGGCCGTTATCGTCTTCGATCCGCAGCGACATGATCAGGAGATCCACGTGCGGCAGGATAATCAGCAGCAGCAGCCACAGCAGCACCGGCGAGATAAAAAGCAGCAGCGGCAGCGAGAAGCGGTATTTGCGGGCCAGGCTCATGGGTTCGGAAAACAGATCCCGGAAGGCGCCGCCCAGCCCACTTCGATCCGGTCGTCGACACGGATATGGTCGTACTGGCGGTTCTGGGGCAGCGCGATTAACAGTTCGGTCTCAGCGTCCAGGGGACGGGCCAGCAGGCGACTGCTGGCCCCGTCGAACAGCAGGGCTTTGACCTGCACCTCGAAGCGGTTTAGATCGGGAATGCCGCTGTCCGGTTGAATCAGCAGCGCTTCCGGCCGGATAAACAGTTCGACCGCCGTGCCGGCCGCCAGGGGCGAAGCCGCCCGGCAGGTAAATTGACGGCCGCTTTCGATTTCGATCATGACCGTCGTTGCATCACCCTGCCGCACGCAGCCGGGCCAGCCGTTGTTCTCCCCCACAAAACGCGCCACGAAAGCCGACCGGGGCTGATGGTACAGGTTCTGGGGGGTATCCACCTGTTCGAACCGCCCCTGGTTCATGACGGCCACGTAATCGGACATCACCAGGGCCTCGGACTGGTCGTGGGTGATGTATACGAAAGTGGTGCCCACATGGGCCTGAAGTTTTTTAAGCTCGACCTTCATCTGTTCGCGCAGTTTCAGATCCAGCGCGCCCAGGGGTTCGTCCAGCAGTAAAACGGTGGGTTCCAGCACCAGACAGCGGGCAATGGCCACCCGCTGCTGCTGCCCGCCGGACAACTGGTCGATTTTTTTGTGTTCGAAACCGGGAAGGCCCACACGCTCCAGAATCCGGGCGACCTTGCCTTTGATACGGTCCCGCTTTTCCTGGCGGCGCTGGAGCCCGAAAGCGATGTTCCCGGCCACCGTCATCATGGGAAACAGCGCCAGATGCTGAAAAATCAGATTCACCGGGCGCCGGTTGGGTGAGACTTCCTGCATGTCCACACCGCGGATGGCGATCCGGCCTTCGGTCGGGGCGGTGAAACCGGCAATCATACGCAGCAGCGTGGTCTTGCCGCACCCGGAGGGCCCCAGGATCGAAAAGAAATTACCCTGCGGCACCTCGAAGGAAACATCTTCTACCGCCGTAAAATCACCGAAATGTTTCGAAACGTTTTCTACCGCCAGATCGATCTGCATGCGTTCTCTCGAGACTTAGTCCCCTACCGGCCGGAGGCCGATATTCATCCAGCCGGTAGAAGACGTTGTTATTACTTGGAGGCTTTAACCTTGTCCAGAATCTTGCCTTCGATCTGCTCCAGCTTGGCCGGTACCGGTGGATACCATTTGATATTGTCGATATCCGCCACGGAGAAGCTGCGTTCGAAATTGGCCTTGACCGCCGGGTCGCACAACTTGATGGCGCCCTTGGAAGCCGTGCCGTATTTCTCCATGTTCGTAAAAACCGCCGCGTTTTCGGGCCGCATCATGAAGTTGATCCACTTGTAGGCCCCGGCCACATTTTTGGCCTTGGCCGGGATAGCGAAGGTGTCGATCCAGCCCAAAGCCCCGCTCTTGGGGGCAATGAAGTCGATGTCCGGGTTTTCGGCGTGCAGCTTCCATCCCCCGTTGTCCCAGGCCATGGCCAGATAGACTTCGCCGGAACGCATGCTCTGCAGGAGGGCATCGCCGTTGCTCCAGTAGGTTTTCACCATGGGTTTGCCCGCGATCAGTTTCTGCCCGACGTCTTCCATCAGGGTTTTATAGGCTGCGGCATCGCCATAGAGGGCAAAGGGATCGTGGCCCGTGGCAAAAGCCATACCGATCAGGGTGGGGCGTTTGAGACGGTAGCTGACACGATCTTTATACCGGGCATCGAGCAGGTCCGTATAGTCTTTGGCATCCGGGGCAAACTTGCGATTGACGATCAGGCCCGAGGTCCCGTAAATGTGGGGCACGGCATAGCTCTTGCCGTCCACCAGGGTGTTGAGCTTCACCGCCTCCAGCATGGAAGCAATGATCTGGTCGTCCTTGATCTGACTGAAGTCGACCGGCTGGTAAATCTTGTATTTGGCCTGGACCGAAGATATGCGATCCTGACTGGGCTGGGCCAGATCGAAACCCGCCCCGCGGGTAGCCCGCAGCTTGGCAATCATTTCCTCGTTGTTGGAGTAGGTCGGCTTCACCGTGATGCCGGTTTCCTGCTGAAACTTGGCGATCAGCTCATTGGGGGCATACCCCTTCCAGGTCAGAAGTTCCAGTGTTTCGGCACAGACAGGGGCCGCAGCGAGGGCCAGGAAGGCACCCATTACCATAAGACATACCAGTGTACGTTTCATTGTCTTTCCTCCTTGGTGAACGGTTGGTCATGAACTGCATTTCAAAATTCCGGCGCGCGAAAACCCGATCGCAAACGCCGATATAAAACGATATTGTTAGGGCCCTGTGAGCATTCACCGCAGCCATAGTGCCCTGTCATACGCCAACTGACGCATTTCACGCGTCCTTTGGCGTCCCTGCTGTGTTGCGACTTCAGTTACATAGCGCGGTTATGCGCCATCGTCGCGCCGTCAGGAACACCAAATGACTTCGCAATCTTACGCCATTTGTCACAT
>JAERRP010000020.1 GCA_016735415.1 Desulfobacterales bacterium
CAGGGAGGGGAATCACCCGCCGGCCCCGGAGGTATTCACCCGTGAGCGAGCCGTTGATGCCGGTGGTGGGGCCGAAGTACTGGATCTCGCCGCCCTTTTCTCCGGCCCGCGGTCCCAGGTCCAGGATATAATCGCTGGCGCGGATGATATCCGGATCGTGCTCCACCACCACGACAGTGTTGCCGAGCCGGCACAGGCTCCGGAGGATGCCGATCAGGCGCTGGTTGTCGCGGGGGTGCAGACCGATGCTGGGTTCGTCCAGGACGTAGAGGGTGTTGACCAGCGATGATCCCAGGGCCGACGCCAGGGACACGCGCTGCACTTCACCGCCGGAAAGGGTGCGCGACTGGCGATCGAGGGTCAGGTACCCCAGGCCCACGTCCTGGAGATAGCGCAGCCGCCCGCGGACCTCGTCCAGCACCAGGCGGTCGGCCTCGTTGCGGACCGTATCCGCCAGCCCGTCGAAGAAGGCCATGGCGGCATCGATATTCAGGGCGTAGATCCGGGCGATGTCACACCCCTTCAGGCGATAGAGCAGGGTTTCGGGCTTGAAGCGGGTGCCCCGGCAGTCCGGGCAGACATCGTAGCTGCGGTAGCGGGAGAGAAAAACCCGCACGTGCATTTTGTAGGACCTGGTTTCGAGCCATTGAAAAAAGCCGCGGACGCCGTAATAATCCGAGGTGCCGTCGATGATGGCCCGCTGCCGGGCCTTTTTCAGACGCCGGAAGGGCACGTCCGTGGGAATTCCGGCCCGGCGGCAGAAATCCATCAGGTCATCGAATTCCATCCGCGGGTTGTCCGCGTCCCGCCGGCCCCAGGGTTTGATGGCGCCCTCGGCCAGGGAGAGGCCGCGGTCGGGGATGATCAGGTCCAGGTCGATATCGATGACCCTCCCGAAACCACGGCAGGTATCGCAGGCCCCGAGGGGGCTGTTGAACGAAAACAGGTTGGGCCGGGGCGGGTTGTAGTCCAGGCCGCAGGGGCCGCAGGACAGGCTCGTGCTGAAATCCAAGCGCCGGTCGTCATCCAGGATGACCGCCAGTTTGCCGTCCCCGAAGCGCAGGGCCATTTCAAGTGAGTCCACAATCCGTTTTCGGTGACGGCGGCGCAGGACCACGCGGTCGGCCACGATATCCGGCGGCGGGCCTTCGGGCGCCAGGGTCCAATCGTCGATGTCCACGATACCGCTGGCCTGATAGAGACGGTCGAAGCCCATGCGCCGCAGGCGTCGTCGGGCCGCTTCCGGACTTTCGTCCGCCCCGTCGGCCAGGTGTTCGGCGGTCAGGGGAAAAGTGATGACCAGGCGGCGGCCCTCCGGCAGGGACTGCAGGCGCTTCCAGATGGCCCGGGGGGTCTCGGGCACGACCGGCTGCCCGCAGGCGGCGCAGTGCAGCACGCCCCGTCGGGCGTAAAGGATTTTGACATAGTCGGTGATCTCGGTCATGGTACCCACGCTGGAGCGGGAGGTGCGCACGGGGTCCTTGCGGTCGATGGCGATGGCCGGCGGGATGCCGCTGATTTTCTCCACCCGGGGCCGGTCCATGCGGTCCATGAACTGGCGGGCGTAAGGCGAAAAGGTTTCCACGTAACGGCGCTGGCCCTCGGCGTAGAGGGTGTCGATGGCCAGGGACGATTTGCCGGACCCGCTCACACCGGTCACCACGGTGAAGCGCTGCAAGGGGATATCCAGATCGAGATTTTTTAAATTGTGCTGGCAGGCGCCCTTGATCTTGATTGCGGGGTCGTTCATTTTTACCTTTAAGCGAAACGGTTTCGTAAGAGGTTCGAGATTAAGGCTTGCGAGCCTTGAGGAATGAGGCGTACGTCTGTACGCCGCAATGACGAGGGGCGAAGCGTAACGCCGATATCGGACCTCTTACGAAACCGTTTGAATTGCGTATTTTCAACCGACTGTTTAACCTATTGATCAGGTGCGTGTTCGTAATTTAGAATCAGGAACTGTAATCGCTGACGCATCAGACAATTTAACCCGGGTCCAATACGACCGAAAACAATAATAACCATTGGCCGGTAAAATCAAAGCTCTGCCCACGGACAAATCCGGGAGTCGCCAGGAAGCGCCATGACGCCGACTCAAAAAGACGTACCCGCCCTCCGCACCAGCGGCAATGCCTGCCTGTCCTGTGGGACCCGGGTCGACATGGGCCGGCGGCGTTACTGTTCGGTGGCCTGCCGGCAGCGGCTGCGCCACAATCTCCAGGTACGCACCGGCCTCCTGAAGGCCCTCAACACCCGCTACGCGACGTTTTATTTCGACGAGCGTATCATCGTGCTCGATATTCTGCCTTACGGCACCCGCGAAATTTACAGCTACCTCTTTGCCCGCCATCCGGATGCAACACCGGCCGAGGATTTCAGCCGCATGGCCAATGCGCTGGGCAATGTCTGGTGGGACGCGCGCCGGCGCACCCATAAAAAATACCTGGCCTCCCGCTCGCTGCTGCGCCAGGCCCGGCAGGACGGCACGCCCATCCAGAAAATTATGCCCGAGGATCGCCGCCGGGCCTCCGTGAAGGCCCAAAACCTGGTTCATCTCAAGATCCAGCGCGAGACCCTGGACTCGCCCGACCTGGTCCGGATCATCAAGAAAGCATACCGACTGCAGGCCAAACGCTATCATCCCGACCTGGGCGGCACTGCCAATGCCTTCCGTAAACTCCAGAAGGCCTACGAGGCCCTCATGGGCTGGGCCGAAATTCCGTCTTTTTACCGGCGGCGGGGGTTTCCGGACAAGTGGTTTTATGACGGGCGTACGAATCGGTGGGTGCAGCCCATACCGGCCCCCCGCTAGCGCCTGTCCGATTAGAAACGACATCTTTCGGCCCAGGCCGGCGTTCGCACATTTTCGCCATCCTCGACCTGGCGTGGGCTACGCCTGCGGTGACCAATGGGCGGCGGCCTTAGCCTGAACCAGAATCGACCGTATAAACAAGTGATAAACATGGAACCTGTGGGGATGGATTTGGACCGCACCGAAGCCGACCGGTTCGGCCCCGGGCCGGATTTGTCGTCAGGAGAAATTCCCTGGGCGGCGGCGGCTTCGTGGAACGAATGCCGGCAAAGTTTACAGAAGGCCATCACGGCTTCCGGGGCGGAGCTGGCCGGGGCCGTGGCCATGGCGCGGCGAATCGCGCACCGCTACGACCTGGCCGGTGATCTGTTTGACGAACTGGCCCCGACCACCTGTGCGGTCTGCCGCCGCCCCTGCTGTCTGGACGCCCGGGTGTGGCTGGATTTCAAGGATTTGCTGTTGATTCACCTGGGCGGGCAGCCCCGGCCGCCTCACCAGCTGCGCCGAACCCGGGGGGAGCCCTGCCGGTACCTGACGCACCACGGCTGCACGCTGCCGCGGAGGACACGCCCCTGGGTCTGTACCTGGTACATCTGTCCGGACCAGCGGCGGTTGCTCGTGCGCGACATCCCGGGGGGCCGGGAGCGGCTGGCGAAATGGTGGGCGGAAATCGCCGTGCTGCGGGATCGGATGGAAGACGCTTTTATCGCCGCCACGCGCCGGTGAGGGCCGACCGCCCGCCGGTTTCAAGTCCGGTACCGGCCGAACCGCTGCAATCATTTGACTTTCCAATCTTCATGGGTAATTTCCGCATTCAGCGAGTGCGTGTCGGCGCAACCAAAACCCTGATGCGTCCCGCCACGCCCGATCCCGCAGGTGACGATCGCTCCAGTTCTAAGGGTTCGCGCAAAAATAAATTAGCAATTT
>JAERRP010000481.1 GCA_016735415.1 Desulfobacterales bacterium
GATCGTACGAGCACATTCCTGAACTGCAGGCACAATTGGAGCGCCTATACCGGGTGCTGCTGTTCGAAGGGCCGGAAATCTTCTAACCTTCGACCCTTGACGTCAGGGAGGCAAAGCACGGCCATGAGCTTGAAAAAAGAACTGCTGGAAATTCTCGTATGCCCGCAGTGCAAAGGGGAGATTTACCTGAATGACGGCGAAAATGGTTTGATTTGCGAGGCCTGTCGCCTGGTTTATGAAATCAAGGACGATATTCCCATTATGCTGGTGGATGAAGCCAAACCGCTGGATCAATGAGTCATCCCCGACCTGCTTCCCGGGCCAAGCTCGTCGTCGGCTTTCTGGTGCGCGCGCAATCGTTGGCACTGCGTATCATAGACGATCTGGGTGAGCATTTCGGCCCCCTGGACCTGGTCAGTCCGTGGCTGCCGTTCGATTACACCGATTACTACGCCCGGGAGATGGGAGCCCCCCTGTACCGGCGCCTGCTGGCCTATAAAGCCCTGGTGGCACAGGACAGGCTTTCCACCCTCAAGCACATCACCAATCGTGTGGAAGAGGCCTTTACCATTGACGGCCGGCGGCGTGTCAACATCGATCCGGGCCTGCTTCTGTCGGAACGTTTCGTTCTGGCCACCGGAAAGAACTTCGCCCATCGGATTTACCTCGATCAGGGTATTTACGCCGATTTGACCTTGATTTACCGTGGAGGGGCGTTTCAGGCCCTGCCCTGGACCTATCCGGATTATGCCGACACCCGCCTGCAGGCTTTTCTTCTGCGGGCCCGGCGCAAGCTGCGAATCGATCTAAAAACGCCGGCAGGCGACACCGCAGACAATCTGGCCGGTTTAAACGATAAAGGAACGACCTGATGCTGCAAAGTATGACGGCTTTTGCCCGCAGTGAAACGAACAGCGACGATTACGAGATCGTCACGGAAATGCGCAGCTACAACAGCAAGAATCTCGATCTGGTCATTCGGCTGCCCCATGTCTGCCAGCCCCTGGAGGAACGCATCAAAACGACGGTGGCCGGCCGCCTGCACCGCGGCCGGGTCGAAGTGCGGCTGGATATCCGGGAAGTGGGGGAGGATGTGCTCACATTCGAGATCGATCTGCCGCGGGCGCGGGCCTACTACAACGTTCTGGAACAATTACGCGATCAATTCCAGCTGGGGGGCGAGATCAACCTGGAGATGATGGTCGCTGCCGGCGGGGTCGTCAAACCGGCCGAAAATGAAAAAGACCTGGAGCGGCTCTGGGGACAGATCGAAGGCAGCCTGGTCGAGGCCCTCGATCAGCTCATCGCGATGCGCCGTCGGGAAGGGCAGAGCCTGCGCGAAGATTTTCTGCAGCGGCTGCAAACCATCGAAGATCGGATGGCGGCGGTCCAATCCGCCAGCCGGGGGTTGCTGCCGCAATATCAGCAGCGCCTGAAAGCGCGCATTGCGGCCCTGACCAGCGGTGTGGTCGATCTCGATCCCGCCCGGATCGCCCAGGAAGCCGCTCTGCTGGCCGATCGCAGTGATATTGCCGAAGAAATTGTACGGGCCCAAAGCCACTTGCAGCAATTCCGGCATATCATGGAAAATGAAACCCCGGCCGGCCGCAAATTGAATTTTCTGATCCAGGAATTCAACCGGGAATTCAACACCATGGGATCCAAAACCGGGAAGGCCGAAGTCTCCCATCTGGTGGTTGAACTGAAGGCCGAACTTGAAAAGATTCGGGAGCAGGTACAGAATATTGAATAGACCGACCCTGAGGATGTCGGACATCATTCGCAGCCGGTTGCAATCGGCTGCGGTTTCGGAGGTTAACGCCCTGATGGAACCCAGGTTATTGAATATCGGATTCGGCAGCACCGTGGTCGCCGAACGGGTGGTGGCGATTGTATCCCCCAATTCGGCTCCCATGAAACGCCTGAAGGACGAAGCCAAAAAAGACCAGCGCCTGATCGACGCCACCCACGGCCGGCGGACACGTTCCATCATTATCGTGGACAGCAACCACATTGTTCTATCCGCAATCCAGGCGGAGACGATTTCCCAGCGCTTCCTGACGCTGAAGGAAAACGGATGAGCGTTCAACGACCTGTGGCCTCGGGGGCCGAATCCGGGACCCGCAAAGAAAATACGTCCCGCCCCCAGTGGAGGCTGTTCATCCTGTCGGCGCCGTCCGGGGCCGGAAAATCGACGCTATGCGGGATTCTGCGCGAGCAGCTGCCCACGGTGCGCTATTCCATTTCGTACACCACGCGCGCCCCCCGGTCCGGTGAGGTCGACGGTCGTGAATATTTCTTCATCGATGAGGCCGCCTTTGAGGACGGCATTACCACCGGCCGCTGGGTGGAATGGGCCCGGGTCCATGGCAACTATTACGGGACCTCGGAGGCTTTTATCGACCGCATGCTGGCCGCCGGTCACGATCTGCTGCTGGACATCGACGTCCAGGGGGCGGCCCAGCTGGTGCAGCGATACCCCGAGGCCGTAACGATTTTCATCACGCCGCCTTCCATGGACATTTTACGGCAGCGTCTGGAAAAACGCGGAACGGATGCCCCCGACGTCATCGCCGCGCGACTGGTCAATGCCCGGGCGGAAATGGCGGAACGCTCCCGCTATCGGCACATTGTTGTCAACGATCGACTGGAACGGGCGGCCCGGGAACTGGTGGCCCTTCTGGAACCGAACGATCGACCGGTGCCCGCCGAGACCTGACGGGCACCCGTACAGGGGGGATTCATGGCCAGCGTACCAACGGAAATCCTTTACGGTGTTCACCCCCTGGAAGAAGCCCTGCGCGCCGGACGCCGCACCTTCAAAACCGTTTATATTCGCAAAGGCCAGGCGGAGCAGCGTCTGGCTACTGTGGCCGAGGCGGCGGCCGGCCGGCAGATTCCCGTTCAGACCGTCGCTGAAGCGCGCTTGCGCCGCCTGGTGGGCCACGGCGGACACCAGGGGATCTGCGCCCGGGTAACCGCCCTTCCGGTATGGCATCAGGATCGTCTCCTGGAGACCGTCGCTTCGACCCCGCAGGCGCCGTTCTGGGTTTTGCTTGACAATCTGCAGGACCCGCATAATTTGGGAGCCATCGTTCGCACCGCTTTCTGTGCCGGTGCCGACGGCGTCGTCATTCCCCGTGATCGGGCTGTCCCGCCGCTGCCATCGGTGTCCAAAAGTTCGGCCGGGGCCCTGGAGCATTTGCCGGTCGTCAAGGTGACCAATCTCGTCAACCTGATCCGTCGACTCAAACAAAGCGGTCTGTGGGTGGTGGGGCTGGACGGCTGGGCTGAAAAACAGGTGTTTGCGGCGGAATTTGGCGATCCTCTGGCACTGGTCATCGGCGGGGAGCACCAGGGGCTGCGCCGGCTGGTTAAAGCCCATTGCGACCTGCTGGTTTCAATCCCGCAGGCCCGGCCCTTCGACTCGCTGAATGCTTCGGTTGCCGCGGGTCTCGTGATCTACGAGGTTTACCGGCAACGCCAATCAGGATAAGCATCCCGATATGATGATGCTACGAAAGGACACACCATGGCAACACAGGAACTGATCACCAAAAAATCGGATGGCACGCTCGATGTGCCGGACCATCCCGTTATTCCCTTCATCGAAGGCGACGGTATCGGCCCGGATATCTGGCAGGCCGCCCGCAGCGTCATGGACCGGGCTGTCGCGACGGTTTACCAGGATAAGCGCCGCATCCAATGGCATGAAGTCCTGGCCGGTGAAAAAGCCTACGAAACCACCGGGGAATGGCTGCCCGAGGACACCCTGAAAGCCATCCAGGATCATGTGGTGGGGATCAAAGGGCCGCTGACCACGCCCGTGGGCAAGGGGATCCGCAGTGTCAATGTCGCTATTCGGCAGAAACTGGATCTGTTCGCCTGTGTGCGGCCCATCGCTTATATCGACATGGTACCCAGCCCGATGAAGCATCCGGAAAAGATCAATATGGTGGTATTTCGTGAAAATACCGAAGATCTTTATGCCGGTATCGAGTTTGCTTCGGGATCGGACGAAGCCGAACGATTAACCCGTTTTCTGGAAACGGAACTGGGCGCCCGTCTGCCCGCCCGGGCCGGTATCGGCATCAAACCGATCAGCGCCGCCAACACCAAACGCCTGGTGGCCAGCGCCATCCGGTACGCCCTGGAAAATGATCTGCCCAGCGTAACCCTGATGCATAAGGGCAATATCATGAAATTTACCGAAGGCGCTTTTGCCCAATGGGGCTATGAGGTGGCGCGCGAGCAGTTCGCCGGCCAGACCATCACCGAAGCAGAACTCCATGAGCGTTTTGACGGTCGTTTACCGGCCGGTCAGGTCGTGATCAAAGATCGAATCGCGGACATGCTTTTTCAACAGGTGCTCCTGCGCCCCGATGAATACCATGTGATTGCCACTCCCAATTTGAACGGCGACTATATCTCCGATGCCCTGGCGGCCCAGGTCGGGGGACTGGGGATGGCGCCGGGAGCCAATATCGGTGATGCCTGTGCGGTGTTCGAAGCCACCCACGGGACCGCGCCTAAATACGCCGGTCAGGACAAGGTCAACCCCGGCTCGCTGATCCTTTCCGGGGTGATGATGCTGACGTATATGGGGTGGAAAGAAGCCGCCCAAAGCATCCGCCAGGGTCTGCAGGCCGCCATCCGCAACCGGCGCGTGACCTACGATCTGGCCCGACAGATCGAAGGCGCCGAAGAGATCGCCTGTTCCGCATTCGGGCAGGAGATCATCAACTGGATCTCCCGATGAGGCTCACGGTTTTCCGGGTCAGGCGGTCAAACCGCTCCAGGCGGGAGGGCGAGAGCCGGCAGTGGGATTCGCCCGCATTCGTGATTGGGCTGTGGCCAGGTGGGTGATCGGCTTCTGGTTTCGTCGGGCGGCCTGGTTTGCTATCTGTGGCAGGCCCTGAGCACGTGTCTGTTTCCGTCCCGCTGTGCCGCCTGCAACCGTTTCATGTCTCCTCTTTTTACGGAGGCTCGGGGGGCAACGGCTATTGGCGCTGCATGCCAGGCAGAGGCATCGGTAAATACCCTGGCCCATGCCAGCGGGTATTTGTGCCCTGATTGCCTGGATGGCTGCCAGCCGCTGAGCAGCCCCATGTGTCCACGCTGCGGGCTCATGTTCAAAAGCCGTATCGGCCCCGACCATCGTTGCAGCGACTGCCTTTCGGCCGATGGGTTTTATGGGATCGCCCGGGCCGGCGGTATCTACCAGGGGGGAGTGATGGACCTGGTGCACCAGCTGAAGTACAAGGGGCGCCTGGCCCTGGCCCGGCCGATGGGGCGAATGCTTAAAGATGTATTTCAGTATTACTGGCGGGCACGGCCAGTGGATCTGGTCGTGCCCATACCGCTGCATCCTGGCCGCCTGCGCCGGCGCGGATTCAATCAGACCCTCCTCCTGTGGCGGGCCTGGCAGCAGGCCGTTGCAGCCGGACCGGAGACGGCCCCGGTTCCGGACGGCAGCGCGGCGATTCTGACCCGTTCCCGCCGGACCTTGCCCCAGACCGGCCTGAATCGCCCGGACCGCCGGCGCACTATGCGAGGCGCTTTCTCGGTGATCGCCCGCGAGCGGATAAAAGAACGGCGATTGCTTCTGCTGGATGACGTCTTCACGACCGGTGCGACGGTCGAGGAAGCCGCCCGGGTTTTGCTGGCAGCCGGTGCCGCCTCGGTGGATGTTCTGACGGTTGCGCGGACACTCCGATGAAAGCGGGCCAAACCGCTTTGGCATTATGATTTATAACTATTGTCCATCCATAAAAGGCATCTTTCGGCCCCGGCCAGCGTTCTCGCTTTTTTGAAATCCTCGACGTAGCCTGACTACGCCTGCGGTTTCAAAATCGCTGCGGCCTTGGCCTGAACCAAAATCGACCATTTCTGGACGGACACTGATATCTATCGGAGATTCAATGGCTGTGAACCATCAACCGTCTAAAATCTTATCCCGTGTTGAAGCGGGCCGCCGGGTGGCCGAATACCGCCGGCGGGGGGCGGCCGTTGTATTCACCAACGGCTGTTTCGATCTTCTGCACGTCGGTCACGTGCAATATCTCCAGGCCGCACGGGCGGCCGGGGATGTGCTTTTCGTGGGGCTCAATACCGATGTTTCGGTTCGTGCCATCAAGGATCTCGGGCGGCCGCTCAATCACCAGGATGACCGTGCCGCGGTATTGGCGGCCTTGTCCTGTGTCGACGGCATCATTCTGTTCGACGAGCCCGATCCACAGGCCCTGATCACCGCTCTCGCACCGGACGTCCTGGTCAAAGGGGCCGACTGGGCCGAGGCGGCCATTGTCGGAGCCGATTTCGTTAAAGCGCGAGGCGGCCGCGTGATTCGGATCGACCTTATACCGGATATATCGACATCGGCCCTTATTCAGCGTATTCTGGATCGATATGGCCCGGCCTGCGAGTCGGCCTCGTGAAATATTCACCCGGATCCCCGCCGGACGGCCCTCGATCAGGGGGCACCCACCACCCGTCCGAACCTCCCGCATCGATGGGTGGTCTGATACCCGTTCAGAAAGGACATCTGCCGTTGCTGCAATTCCGTCACCTGGCGGACCAGGAGGGCCTGCAGCATGGGATTACAACCCGGAACGGAGGTGTCAGTCCGCCGCCCTGTCAAAGTCTGAATCTGTCGTGGGCGGCGGCGGATGCGGCGGCCGTGGTCGAGGAAAACCGTCGCCGGTTGCAGCTGGCCATGGCTCCGGGCCGGCTCGTTTTCATTCGCCAGGTGCATGGAAATGCCGTCCTGTCCCTCAAACACCGGCCGGACCGGGGTGATTTCCCAGTGGTCGGCACGGCGGATGCCGTCATTACCGACCGGGCGGGACTTCTGCTCACGATCCTCGTGGCCGATTGCCAGGCGGTCCTGCTGTTCGACCCGCGGCAGCGGGTGGTGGCCAATGTCCCTTCCGGCTGGCGCAGCAGCGTCGCTAATATTGTCGGGGCCACGGTTGCGGCCATGGAACAGAATTTCGGCTGCCGTTCCGGTGACATCCTGGCCGGTGTGGGGCCTTCCCTGGGGCCCTGCTGTGCTGAATTCCGCAACTACCGGCGCGAAATACCGTCGTCGCTGTGGGGCTACCGGGTGTCGGCCCATAATTTTGATTTTTGGGCCCTTAGCCGCGACCAGTTGACCGCGGCGGGCCTGAGGGCGGATCGTATTCGCCTGGGTCGGATTTGTACGCGCTGCCATCCGGAGCGGTTTTATTCCTATCGGGCCGGTCATCAGACCGGCCGATTCGCCGCTGTTATCGGTATGACACCGGGTTGACCGACTGTTTTTATCCCTGGGCCGACGGCACAGGTGTCCTGCGCAAGGAGAAGGTGACCATGATCCAGC
>JAERRP010000842.1 GCA_016735415.1 Desulfobacterales bacterium
ATGATAAAGATAGGCGTAAGAATGATTCTTAAGCTGGTAATTAGGTTGGGGACTGTCATTTGACCTCAATCAATATCGTTCCTTCTTCAGTCAGACTATGATCCAGTAAAAAAGGCCGATTCGCATGGTTCAGGACCCTTTCCATGAATTTATTTTCATCGCCCTTGAATTGAACCTCAATGGATATTGAATCCTTTTTGACCCGGGTCTGAAATACTGGCGCGGATCGATATTGTCGCTGCGCAGTTTGGTGACGTTCAAGGCGATGGTCTGGCAGCCTTTCATTTCCAGGGGGAAGTTGCGGATGTGGCCCTTGACCAGGTCTTCCTTCAGATCTGAGAAAAGAAGGATGTATTTATGGCCGGCGCCGGTTTCATTCAGATATTGGACCGCCTGGACCACGCCGCCGGTGATGTCGGTGTGGGCACTGCCTTTGGACTGGACGATGAAGCGATCGATCTTGTCCCGGAAAAGACGTTTCTGTCTGGTGGCTACGGAGGGGCGCCGGTCGAAGGTCACCTTGGCGATAATATCCTTCTCGCTGAAGCTGCCGCTGTCGATCCGGGCCACGGCCAGGGAATCACCGGGCTCAAAGGTCCCTAGAAGATAACTGATAATGGCCCGGGCCTTGTCGATTTCGGCTTTATAGGTCCCGGAGGTATCCAGCAGCAGAAAAACGCTGCGGGCACGGCTGGTGGTATCGGCACAGCCGCCGCTCAGCAGGATGATGCCGATCAGGACGATCAGGAAGGGTTTTTTCATGAGGTTTCCTCCGCCATGACTTCGACATCGGCCAGCGATTGCCGCAGGGCATGGATGTCCGCCGCCAGGCGGTCGCGCATGAAGGCCAGGGAGGCTTCCACGCCGGCCATGATAAAGAGGATGGTAAAGGTGATCCAGACCATACGCCGCCGGGTGCGGTCGTCCATCTGACCGATGATGGGGAAAAGACGGGTGATGCGCAGGGACTCCATGAGGTAAAGCCCCATGGCCAGCTCCACCAGGATTATCACCAGAGCGGCAACATCGGAGGTCTTGAAGGCCCCGATATAGCTCCCGCCGCCGACCATTTCCGACATGGGCAGGGCAATCAGGTTGAAATTGATCACGGCCCCGCCAAAGGCGATCATGAGCACGAAACCGGCAATGAAGAACTGGGTAGCGGCCGAAGACGTCAGCATGCGTTCGGCCTTGTCCGACTGGTCCTGGATATCCTGGTATTCCTGCATGCGGTTATCGATGACCTGCGCACGTTGATTCAGGCCGGAAAACCGCCTGGTGGCCTGGTCCAGCGTTTCCGTCAATCGACGCCACAGCGGCATCGTTTTGTGAAGAATGGCGTGCCGGTCGCTGGAAACACGACGGTAGTCTTCCAGGACGCTTTTATGCTGGCCGTTGATGGTTTTGTGGATCTGCTCCAGGATGGCCGCCACCGAGGCATCCTTGGATGAAATTTTTCCCAGGGCGGTGATGGCATCCACCCAGGTGGGTACCGGTGGTGGTAGTTCGGCACTTTTCCGGTAGTCTTCGTCGATGCGGGTGATCTGGTCGGCCATGGAACGCTGCAGCATGGGATAGGTGCTGAGGTCGCGCTTGATGACGTCTTCCACCCTTTGAAATTCTCGATCGACCACACGCTCGGTTGACGCCTTGCCCAGGCTGAAGAGGACTTCCTTATTGCGGGTGCGAATATGTTCGCTGGCCATCTGCGTTGACCGCGAAAGCAACCGTAGACCATTGTGAATGACGCGACTGAGAGAGAAGATCGAACGGTGGGCCGGTGTACGGGCCAGATACAGCAGAAATACGATCACCGTAATCCAGAAAAAGGCGGATAGAAGAGGTGTGCCGGGCCAGATGTTCAGCAGTTCCACAAGCGTCATAAGAACCTCCCCCGGTTGCAGCGAACCGGTTGACAGTGAATGGCAGAAAGTTTTTTTCCAGAAAAGGTCGGTTCGAAAACAAAGCCACCCGCTAAGCGGGTGGCCGGCCATCATCATAGGAACAATTTGTGTGCCAACCGGGTACCAAAGGCGGTTAGTGAAGCAGAACATCCGCAAACTTCCTGATATCAATATAAAATTAGAAATTGTTTTCCATGGAGGGAATTGCAACATAAAATGATGATGGTAAATTTGTGCGAAAGGATATTCGCGCGTGCACTTTTTTGTTACAGCATGAGCACCCTCAGGGCTCACGACAAAATAATTTCACATTTACGTACCGATGCATCCCGTCGGGCACCTCAAGTTTGAAAAGGGCAAACTGATTTTTGCTCAAACCCTTAACGTGTTGAAGGTCTGCAAACCTGTTTTTTACTTCCTGTGGTAGTACAGCAGGGCTTTGGGCAGTTCGTATGATCTGTCAATTTCTTAAGTACGTCAGCGGTATTCGGCAAGGGGGCATGGGTTCGGAGCCCGGAATGGGGGGACATGATGCCGGCCGGAAGAGGCCCTGTTCATTTTATTCCTACCGGCGGGCTCTATCTATCGATCGGCGTTCGGCTGTCGCGACCCTGATCGGACGGCCCCGAATCTTTTCTTGAAAAACCCTCCGCATCTGAGTATGAATGCTCTTTTAAACGAATACTAAGGACTGGATCTGGAGCGGGCATGAATTTTCCGGGCTACAAGTACAAGCGGGATTTGTCGATCGACACCGACGCACTGGTGGGGCTGATTGCGGCCAGCCAACGGACGAATGGGGAAATCCCGTGGTGTGCGGGGCAGAAAACCGACCCTTGGGCCCATGTCGAAGCCGCCATGGGACTCACGATCGGAGGGCGCTACGAGGCGGCCCGCCGGGCATTCCAGTGGCTTCAGACAACGCAGTTGACCGATGGCAGCTGGTATGCGGCCTATCTGGACGGTGTGCCCCGGGACCGGACCCGTGACAGTAATCTGACCGCTTATATTGCGGTCGGCCTTTATCACTATTACCGGGTGACCGGCGACGAGGATTTTATCGTGGCGCTATGGCCCACCATGGCCCGTGCCATGGATTTTGCCGTTGGTCTGCAGACGGCGGAGGGATCGATTTGCTGGGCCCTCGATCCCGACGGCAAGGTCGATCCCATGGCGCTTTTAACCGGCTCCAGTTCGATCTACATGAGCCTTAATTGCGCGCTGGCCCTGGCGCGCCTCCTGGGGAAATCACAACCGAACTGGGATGCGGCCCGGGACAAGCTGGCCCGGGCCATTCGGCATAAACGTCCGCTGTTCAACATGACCAAATCCCGTTTTTCGATGGACTGGTTTTATCCGGTCCTGACCGGGGTCCTCACCGGTGGCGACGCTCGCCGGCGCATTGATAAATACTGGAAGAAATTTGTCGTGGAAGGCCTGGGGGTTCGCTGTGTTTTCGACGAACCCTGGGTGACCGTGGCCGAAACCTGCGAACTGGTACTGGCGCTTACGGCCATGGGACATACCGAACTGGCCGGCATTGTTTTTGGATGGATCAGCGACAAATGCTTCGAAGACGGCACCTACTGGTGCGGTTTTACCTTTCCGGATATGGTCATCTGGCCTGAAGAGAAAATCACCTGGACCAATGCCGTCGTGCTGATGGCGCTGGACGCCCTTTTCCAGCTGACACCGGCCCACGACCTCTTCAGCCCCGGTTTCGGGCGCGGCCGCCGTTAGCCATTCTCAGGCGGGATCTTTCGGTTTTGAAGGGTCCTCCCGCGCACTGACGGTATTTCGCCTGCCAAAGATAGAAAAGAAACCACCCCGGGGTGCATATTCCCCTGTGATTCCTGAGCGGTTGTTGAAATGCGAAGAGATCATCGCCCATACGGCATCAAAAAACTTCATCGGCGCTGGCAGAAGTTTTATGTCCGGCGATTCTTAAAACCCCAGTTCGAGCGTCTGGGGCCTGGGGGGCATTTTATGCGGCCTTGGTTTGTGGAGCTTTTCGGGGCGCCGATCGAACTGGGGCGGTATGCCACGGTGATCGCCTGTAATGATGCGCGGGTGCGCTTCTGTGTCTGGCCAACGCATGAAGGACGGGGGGGGGTGATCCGTATCGGTGACTATAGTCTGATCTGCCCCGGTGTGCGCATCAGCGCGACCCACCGCGTGGTGATCGGCCACAGCGTGATGATGGCCAACGGCGTTTACCTGACGGATTCGGACTGGCACGATCTTTACGATCGTACAGCCCCCGGGAAGAGTGCCCCCATCGAAATTGCCGACAATGTCTGGCTGGGTGACAGCGTCATCGTTTGCAAAGGGGTGCATATCGGAGTCAACAGTATCATCGGGGCCGGCGCCGTGGTCGTGGAAGATGTGCCCCCCGATGTGGTGGCCGCCGGTAATCCGGCCCGCGTTGTCAAAAAACTGGATCGCGGACGCCACATCACCCCACGACGGGACTGGTTTGCCGATCCCGCCAGGCTGCAGCGGGATTTTCAGGTCTGGGATCGGGCTTTGCTGCAGGGCAATACCCTGGCGGGCTGGATGCGCTATCTGGTCCGCCCCACCCGCAACGACTAGGTTTGACCGACAACGGGCCGGCCGCCTGACGCCGCCCGGGACGAATTCTTCCTGCGGCCTGATCCCCAGGCACAGCATCACTCCCGTCGTTACCGGGCGGATATCGAAAAGCCCCGATGGATTGATCCATCGGGGCTTTTAATCTTCCCGCCAAAAATGATTTAGAGGATCTGGCTCAAAAAGAGTTTGGTGCGCTCGTGCCGGGGATTGTTAAAGAAGTCTTCCGGGTTATTGGCTTCCACGATCTGGCCGTAATCCATGAACAGCACCCGGTGGGCCACGCTCTTGGCAAAACCCATCTCATGGGACACGACGATCATGGTCATGCCTTCCCGGGCCAGATCGATCATAACATCGAGAACTTCTTTGATCATTTCAGGGTCCAGGGCCGAGGTCGGCTCGTCGAAGAGCATCACCTTGGGGGCCATGCACAGGCTGCGGGCGATGGCCACCCGCTGCTGCTGGCCGCCGTAGAGCTGGCCGGGATATTTTTGGGCCTGCTCGGCGATGCGGACTTTTTCCAGGGTTTGCATGGCGGTTTCTTCGGCTTCCTTACGCGGCACCTTGCGTACCCAGATCGGGCCCAGGGTCAGGTTGTCGAGGATGGTCAGATGCGGGAAGAGGTTGAAATGCTGGAACACCATCCCGACTTCGGCACGGACCTTCTCGATATTCTTAAGGTTATTGGTCAACTCGATGCCGTCGACCACAATCTGTCCGCGCTGATGTTCTTCCAGACGGTTGATGCAGCGGATCAGCGTGGACTTTCCCGACCCCGAGGGTCCGCAGATGACAATGCGCTCCTGGCGGCCGACCTTGAGATTGATATCTTTGAGCACATGGAAATCACCGAACCATTTGTGCATGTCGACGATTTCAATAATGAGATCTTCAATCTTGTCGTTGCCGGAGACCGGCTGGGCGTGCTGGCTCATGGTATACTTCTCTTGCGTTGCGGGTTGCATGGGCGGTGATCGATCCGGCCTTAACCACCCCGGATTCAATAACCGGTGTCCAGATCGCGTTCAATCTTGCGGCTGAAGCTGGACAGGTAATAACAGCAAACAAAATAAATCAGGGCGATAAAAATATAGGCCTCGGCCGAAAACCCCATCCATTCCGGATTTCCCAGGACGGCCTGGGTGGTTTTCAAAAGGTCGTAGAGCGCGATGATCACGACCAGGGAAGTGTCCTTGAAGGCCGATATCAAAACACTGACCGAGGGGGGAATAACGATTTTAAGGGCCTGGGGCAGGATGATCAGCCGCATGGTCTGGTAGTAGTTCAGCCCCAGCGATTCGGCGGCCTCGTACTGGCCCTGCGCGATGCCCTGGACCCCGCCGCGTACCACCTCGGGAACGTAGGCGGCCGTGAAGAGAATAATCGCCACCTGGGCCCGCAGGATTTTATTGACCGTCACCCCTTCGGGCAAAAAAAGCGGGAAGACCACCGAGGACATGAAAAGAAGGCTGATCAGGCGCACCCCCCGAATCAGTTCGATGTAGACCACACACAGGGACCGAATCGCCGGCAGGCGGGTCTGGCGCCCAAGGGCCAGAAGGATGCCCAGGGGGTAGGCCGCCGTCAGTCCGAAAACCGACAGCAGGAGCGTCAGCGGCAAGCCGCCCCATTGGGTGCTCTCGACCGGAGCCAGGCCGAAGAGCCCGCCCTTCATCAACAGGCCCATGACCGCAAGCCCTGCCAGCCAGTAATAAAGGAGTGATTTTTTCCAGTTGCGGCGGAACTGGCTGTAGATCAGGAGGCCGACCAGGAAGACGACCGCCAGCCCGGGGCGCCACTGGTCGGCATAGGGATAAAAACCGAACATGATGAAGCGAATGTTGTGCGGGATAATCGACCAGCAGGCGCCGCTGTCCGCGTCCAGGCATTCTTTGCCGGAGGCCATCCAGAGGCTGTCGATAAAAGCCCAGCGGATAAAAGGCGGAATGGTGGTCCAGAGCAGGTAAAGAATCGCGATCGTCAGAAGCGAGTTGAACCACGAGCTGAAGAGATTGGTTCTGAGCCATCCCAGAACGCCGACGCTGGCGGTCGGTGGTTTGAGCTCTTCCACGGGTTGTTTGTCGGGGTGTTCTTCTGCCATAGCCGGTTCAGCGCTCCACCAGTTTTATCTTTTTATTGTACCAGTTCATGAAGGCCGAAGTCGAGAGGCTGAAAATGAGGTAGACCGCCATGATCAGGGCCACGCCCTCGATGGCCTGTCCGGTCTGGTTGATGGTCGTGCCGGCCACGGAGACGAAATCGGGGTAGCCAATGGCCACGGCCAGCGAACTGTTCTTGGTCAGGTTCAACAGCTGGCTGGTCAAGGGGGGGATAATAACCCGCAGGGCCTGGGGGAGAATGACCAGGTTCAATACCTGGCCGGGCCGCAGACCGATGGACAGGGCCGCTTCGGTCTGGCCGCGGCTGACCGACTGAATGCCGGCCCGGACGACTTCGGCCACAAAGGCCGCCGTGTAGAGTACCAGACCCAGCAGCAGGGCGGTGAATTCCGGGCTCACGCTGATTCCCCCCTGGAAATTAAAGCCTTTCAGCGCGGGAATGTCCATTTCCGTGGGGGCGCCGGCCAGCCACCACACCAGCAGCGGCAGACCGATTATAATTCCCGCCCCGGCCCTGAAGGTCGGGAAGGCTTGGCCGGTGCGGGCCTGCCGCGCCCGGGCCCAGCGGCGCAGGAGGTATACGGCCACGATGCCGGTCCCTATGGCGATCCCCATATACAGGTAGGCCGGATGGGCGGCCGGTATACCGAAGATAAGCCCGCGGTTGCAGATGAAAACACCGTTCAAGGGGTTGAGGGCCTGGCGAGGACCGGGGAGGATTTCGTAGAAGAAGGCGTACCAGAAGAAAAGCTGGAGCAGGATCGGGATGTCCTGGAAGAACTCGATATAACTGGCCGCGATCCGGGATACCAGCCAGTTGGTCGACAGCCGGGCAATCCCGAGGACGGTTCCCAGAACCACCGTCATAAAGATACCGATGAAAGAGACCAGCAGCGTATTGAGAGCCCCGACCAGAAGGGCCTTGAAATAGGTGTCGGCGGCCGAGTAGGAAATCAGCGATTCACCGATCTCGAAAGAGGACTGCTTTTCCAGAAATCCCAGACCGGTGGCGATGGCCTGCCTTTCGAGGTTGGCCAGGGTATTGCTCATCAGATAATACCCCAGCAGACCCACCATGGCGAGCACGCCGATCTGGTAAATCACCCCGCGGACCTTGGGGTCATACAGCATAAGGGTTTTACCGGGCTGTTCGGCCTCGGGCTTGGAAATGTCAGTCGGCGGCATGGGGTGCATCAATTCAATGTCTGGTTGGGCTGGCAAACGATCGTTTCAAATCCCGACTTCGTATTTCAGCCGGCCTGGCGGGCGCCCCTGCGAGATGCGCAATGCCGGGCCTGCGGCCTCGGAGGCCCGGCTTCGAAAACAGCAAAGCTGTCCGACCGACCCCGATTGCGGAGCGGTCGGGCAGCTTTGGATTTAAACATCCAGGTACAACGCGGCCTCGATTATTTGAACGGCGGGGTGTACATCAAGCCCCCGTTAGTCCAGAGGGCGTTCAGACCGCGTTCGATTTTCAGCGGTGTGTCGGCACCAATGTTACGTTCAAATACTTCGCCGTAGTTGCCGACCATCTTGACGATATTGTAGGCCCACTTTTCATCCAGCCCCAGGGATTTGCCGTTGCCCGGGCTGACACCCAGAAAACGCTGCACCTTGGGATCTTTGCTTTTCAGCATCTTATCCACGTTCTTGGAGGTGATGCCCAGGTATTCGGCTTCGATCATGGCCATGGTGGCGAAATTGACGATGTCGTACCACTGGTCGTCGCCGTGGCGCACGGCCGGGCACAGGGGTTCACGGGAGATGATTTCCGGCAGGATGATGTAGTCGTCGGGTTTCGGGGCCACGGCCCGGGTCCCGGCGAGCTGGGAGGCGTCGGAAGTCAGGCTGTCGCAGCGGCCTGCAAAAAATGCCTTGGCCAGTTCCGGGGTGCTTTCGATCACCACCGGTTTCATGCTCATCCCGTTGGAACGGAAGTAGTCGGCGACATTGAGCTCGGTGGTGGTGCCGGGCAGAACGCATACTGTGGCGCCATCCAGTTCCTTGGCGCTTTTGACGCCCAGACTCTTGGGAACCAGGAAGCCCTGGCCGTCATAGTAGTTTACATGGGCGAAGTTCAGGCCCAGGGAGGTTTCCCGGCCGAGGGTCTGGGTGGCGTTGCGCGTGAGCACATCGATCTCGCCGGATTGCAGCGCCGTGAAACGGGTTTTGGCCGTCAGGGGCACAAATTTGATTTTGTCGGGCGCTCCGAAAACCGCCACGGAAATGGCGCGGGCCGTATCGACATCCAGGCCCTTCCAGACCCCCTTGTCGTCGGGCATGGAAAAACCGAACAGGCCTTCGTTGACGCCGACCGAAATAAAACCTTTCTTCTTGACCTCATCCAGGGTGCCGGCCATGGCCAGACCGCCCACCAGAAGAACCATCACGACTGCCAATACACAAATGCGGTTAAACTTCATTTTTTCCCTCCTTGATCCTGGGTTTGGGAGACAAACACAAAATGGTTTCAGGGCTTGCGCCTACCTCTCCGCTTATGATTTCAACGGTCCGTGACGACCCGTGAAACGACCCTTAATTGACTTTAGAATATGAATCGCCGTCAATTTTTATATTCCTCAATATTGAAGGTTTTTATATCAATTGGATTTGGTTTGGCAAGAACAAATCCAAGTCAACCGGTCTTCGGACCCAAACCGCCGGTTCATGGGATTTCGCCGGGTATCGTCGGGGGAATTCCGGGGATGAGCCTCAGCCGCCGATCCACAGGCCGTATTGCCAGCGCCACCACAAGGCCGGGCCGGCGGCCAGGAGACCGAAACCGAGAATGCCGAAGAGCAGGCGGCGTCTGGACCGGCGCATCAATGCCCGGCTTTCCCGGGACGCTTCGGGCAGGCGTGGTTGAGCCTTAACGAGCGCCCATTGGGCCGGGGCCTCAACGGCCACCAGCCCCCAAGATAACAACAGGGGGAATCCGATCCAACCATGCTCCGGTAAAAAAAAGCACCAGGGGCAGTAATGGTGCAGCACTTCGTAGTGGTAAGGTGCCAATATCCGTACCAGGGTCACCGCGCCGGAGACCAGCCACAACGTGGCGACGGCCAGCATGGCCGCGGCACGTCGGGGGGCGGCTTTGTCCGATTCCGGCCGGGAGCCCTGTGTCAGAAACGGAAGAACGGCGGTGGTCACTAAAAACAGCGCGAGCCCGATGCAAGAACCGCGGGCAGCGGACGGTTCGGCCGCAGGTAGCGCGGCAATCCGGTCATAAAGCGCCGTGCAGCAGTTAACCGGCTGGCCGGTATCGAAGCTGACCAGTGTCAGGAAGCTTTCGGCATATCCCAGGACCAGAATCGGCAGGAGCATAAGCAGCACACGGGCATTGGTGGCGGTCAGGGACGCCAGGGGGTCGGTGCGGTTGAGGGCCTCCATCCGCTGCCAGCACAACAGGCCCACGGTTCCTATAAGCCGGAAGGCCAGCATGCGGTGGCCGTGGGGGTTGCAGGACTGCAGAACGCCCGTGCCGCACATGGCTCCCGGCACCAAGCCTGGCAGAATGTTGGTGAGTAGCCAGATCAACAGAATTCCGGCCGCGAGGTAGACCCAGGTGGCGATGGAAGCAGCCAGCGACCAGGCTTCCTGCCGGGACTGAAGTTTAAGCTGTCGACGGCCGGTATCGTCGGGCGTCCAGTGAAGCGCCACCTGGAAAGCCGCCAGGGCGGCGCCGGTCAGCAGCCCCAGAACCAGTGTGTCCATGACCAGCGTGGCCGTCAGCAGCGGGTGGACGGGCATGGCGCCTCCACGATCCGGCTGTTGGCCAGTTGCCAGTGACGGTTGATATCGCCCGCCACC
>JAERRP010000225.1 GCA_016735415.1 Desulfobacterales bacterium
GGCGGCCATGGCCTGCGCCAGGTCGGCCATGCCCCTCAGTTCCACGGTGGCGGCCAGACAGGCCGGCGGAACGGGGTGCTCCGGAAAGCGTTCGGCCAGCCGCCACCAGATCCGGCCGCAGGCTTCGTCGAAAGGGGTCACGCCGGAATCGTCCGCCAGCAGGGTGACATCGGCGCCCATCCGGGCGGAAAGGTCGGCGGCCGCCGGCCAGAGGGATTCGCCGATATAGATGTGCAGCAGGGCCTGTTCGTCGCAGTGCAGGTCCAGAACGATATCGGCATCATGGGCGCTTGTGATCAGTTTGTGTTTGAGGTGGGCGGCCTCGTCTTCCGGCTTGAGGGTCTCCAGCGCCTGGCCGAAGGCCTGGCGGATTAGACGGATATTCTCGTCCGGATCATCTCCCAGTCGGTCCTTGACACGCTCGGCCACGGCCCCGGTGAGATCCGGGTAGCTGCGGTTGAAATTGATGCCGTCACAAAAATTGAAACGGCCTTGGAGCCGGTCGTCGCGCCATTGGGACACCCCGATGGGATTGGCCGCCGGCACCAGTACGATCTCGCCCCGGAAGGCGTCCTGGTCGTCGATCCGGTCGAGTTCGCCGATCAGGTGGTGCATCACCAGGTAGCCGGGGGCTTCGTCGGCGTGCAGCCCGGCCTGGATGTATGCTTTTATCCCGTGGGTTCCGGATCCGTAGCGAATGATCTTGAGGGTGCGGGTATTGGCCATGTTGGCCGCAGGCAGAAGCATTTCTTCAACGGAGCGTGTGGGCATGTTTTATCCTTCGGGCGTCTCCTGGGGGCGCAGGTGGGCAAACCAGCGTCCTTCGAGTTTTTTCAGGAGAAATACAAGGATGAAGGTGAGGGCCAGATAGAATACGGCCGCCGTCAGGAAAGCCTCATAGGGGCTGTAATAGCGCGCATTGATGATGCGGGCCGCCCCGGTGATGTCGACAATCGTGATCACGCTGGCCAGCGAACTGCCGTGCAGCATGAAGATGATTTCGTTGCTGTACTGGGGCAGGGCGCGTCGAAAGGCGCTGGGCAGAATGATCCGGCGCAGCATGAGCAGGCGCGACATGCCGGCGGCCTTGGCCGCCTCGACTTCCCCGTGGGGCGTGGCCTCGATGGCCCCCCGGATGATTTCGGTCGTATAGGCGCCCGTGTTGAGGGTGAAGGCAAACAGGGCGCAGAACCAGGCTTCCTTGAAAAAATACCACACGAAACTGGCTTTGATGGCTTCGAACTGGCCGAAACCGTAATAGATGATAAATATCTGGACCAGCAGCGGCGTTCCCCGGAAGAAGTACACATAGGCCCGGATTAATGCCTGCACGACAGAATTTCCAATCGTTCGGAGGACGGCCAGTGGAATCGCGATCATCAGCCCGATCAGCAGGGAGACCGACACCAGCACCAGCGTGGTCTTGAGTCCTTCGAAGTAGATGCCGAGATTTTCCAGGATGATTGTCAGATCCATGGTCTACGCCTTTATCACGCCTGCGCTGTAGCGTTTTTCGAGCCATTTGAGGATGGTGACGGAGATACTGGTGATAATCAGGTAGTTGATCGCCACGACGATGTAGAAGGTGAACGGCTTGCGGGTGGCGCCGGCGGCCAGGGCGGCTTTGCGCACCATGTCGTCGAGTCCGATGATGGATACCAGGGCGGTGGTTTTCACCAGGACGAGCCAGTTATTGCCGAACCCCGGAATGGCGTGGCGGATCATCTGGGGCAGCAGGATGCGGACAAACATTTGACCCTGGGTCATGCCGTAGGCGTAAGCTGCTTCGATCTGGCCCCGGGGAACGGCCAGGATGGCCCCGCGGAAGGTTTCCGTCATGTAGGCCCCGAAAATAAAACCGATGGTGGACCCCCCCGCCATGAAGGCGTTGATGTCGATATACGCTTCGTAGCCTACGGCCAGGGCCACTTGGTTGATAAAGACCTGACCCCCGAAAAATACCAGCAGCATCAGCACCAGGTCCGGAATGCCCCGGATGATGGTGGTGTAAGTCTGGGCCGTAAGCTGCAGGGGTTTGGAGGACGACAGTTTGGCCAGGGCGCCTAAAATCCCCAGCAGCATCGAGATCGCCAGGGAAGCGAGCGACACCTGGATGGTCAACAAGGTCCCCTCGATGATGCTGGGTCCGTATCCGTGAAGATTGATCATGTGCGGGCCAAATGCCTAAGGTTTAAAGCCGGAGGGTGGATGCATGCTCCGTTTGTCCTTCAGGCCAGCTTCAGGCCGAGGATGTTACTCGCCATAGACGTTGAAGTCGAAGTACTTGTCCTGAATTTTTTTATAGGTACCGTCCGCACGGATTTTATCGATGGCCAGGTTGAACATTTTCGCCAGATCCTTGTCCTCTTTGCGGAGCGCGATGCCGGCGCCGACACCGAACCATTTCGGGTCGACCAGATCAGGGCCGATGAACTGATAGTCCTGGCCCTCGGGTTTTTGGAGGAAGCCGTCGGAAAGGGCCACACTGTCGGCCAGCAGCATGTCCACGCGACCGGCCACCAGATCCAGATAGGCCTCGTCCTGGGTGCCGTAGCGCACCACCTTGACATCTTTGCCGTAGTTGTCGGTCAAGTAGTTGTCATGGATCGTGGCTCGCTGCACACCGACTTTTTTGCCCTTGATGTTGTCCAGGGAGAATGCCGTCATAGCGCCCTTTTTACAGACGAACTTGGCCGGGGTCTGGTAGTACTTGTTGGAGAAGGCCACTTTTTTCTTGCGCTCTTCCGTAATGGACATGGAGGCGATGATGGCGTCGTACTTTTTGGCCAGCAGGGCCGGGATGATGCCGTCCCAGTCCTGGGCCACCAGTTCGACCTCCTTGCCCATGGCGGCAACCAGGGCCTTGGCGATGTCGATGTCGAATCCGGCCAGTTCACCCCCCGGTGTGACATAGCTGAAAGGGGGGTAGGCGCCTTCTACGCCGATGCGGATTTTTTTCCAGTCCTTGGCCTGGACAGTGCCGGCCGCCAGCACGAGGGCGATAATCGCGATGCAGATCATTAGCTTCTTCATGATTCCTCCTTGGAGTATGGGATTGGGGTGCGTCATTCAAAAAAAAGATGTCAAACCATGGCCGCGATAAACTGTCGGAAACGTTCCGATCGGGGGTTTGCGAACACCTGGTCGGGGGGGCCGTCCTCCTCGATGATGCCTTCATGCAGAAACAGCACGCGCGAGGATACTTCCCGGGCAAAGCCCATTTCGTGGGTCACGACGATCATGGTGCGGCCCTCCTGCGCCAGAGTGCGTATGACCTGGAGTACTTCGCCCACCAGTTCCGGGTCCAGGGCCGAGGTCGGCTCGTCGAAGAGCATGACTTCGGGCTCCATGGCCAGGGCCCGGGCAATGGCCGCACGCTGCTGCTGACCGCCGGACAGGTGGGCCGGGTAGGCATCGGCCTTGTCGGCGATACCGACCTTATGCAGGTAGGCTTCTCCGCGCTCCAGGGCCTGTTTGCGCGGGACTTTCAGGACATGGATCGGCGCTTCGACGACATTCTCCATGATGGTCATATGAGACCAGAGGTTGAACTGCTGAAAGACCATGGCCAGCCGGGCGCGAAGGCGTTCGACCTGCCGGGTGTCGGCGGGCACGTTCCGGCCCTGGCGGTCGGTTTTCATCCGGACCGTTTCCCCGCCGACGGTAATTTGGCCGCGGTCGGGGATTTCCAGCAGGTTGATGCAGCGCAGGAAAGTACTTTTGCCGGAGCCGCTGGCACCCAAGATGGCGATGACGTCTCCCTTGCAGGCGTTTAACGACATGCCTTTCAGGACTTCGAGAGGGCCAAAGCTTTTATGAATGTTTTCAACGTTCAGGGCCGGTCTGCTGTTCATGATCGGGCGCTTTCGGAAACGGGGTGACAAAACAAAAACTTATTTAAAAACAACATGTTTCTAATCAAATGCGCAGGGTATGTCAAATCATCCGGCGGCTGGGGAAATGGTGGGCGGAAACAATTCATGCCGGCTCCTGCGTCTCGACGATTCCGGGTATGAGCGTCGTCGGGGCTTTATCGCGCCGGGCCTTGACCGTCGCAGTAACAGGTTCACTATTTTGCGGAGGGTTCGGTGAGCAATGAATGTAAGGCCCTGCTGATTTCATGCAGCAGGTAGGGTTTTTTGACCGCCGCCTGAAAGCCGTAGCGGGAAAAATTGGCGATGACCGGGTCGTTGGAATATCCGCTGGAGACAATCGCTTTAACATTTTCGTCCAGCGCGCGAAGCGCGCTGACGGTCTCCTTGCCGCCCATCCCGCCCGGTACGGTCAAGTCCAGAATGACGGCATCGAACGGTTGGCCGGAGGCGCGGGCTTGGTGGTAGAGGTCAACGACCTGCGCGCCGTCCCGGGCCGTGCTGACCGTGTACCCCAGGGTCGTCAACATGTCCGTGGCCAGGGTCCTGATAAAATCTTCATCGTCCATCAACAGGATGCGGCCC
>JAERRP010000721.1 GCA_016735415.1 Desulfobacterales bacterium
ATTTCGCGCTGCTGGCCCTGTGGTTCGGCCTCAACCTGATCCATTTCACCAGGGGCAACAACCTGATCAATCGGGTATTCAATCGTACCCGCACCGATCTGGTGCGGGGGCGGGCGGCATTTCTGGAAGAGGTCGCCCTGTTGAAAAACCTGGAGGATCTGTCCGCCGCCCTGACCCACGCGCTGACAACCAACCTCGGCGTTGCCCGGTCCGAACTCTACATCGGGCGCGAGAACGCCGGTGGCCTTTACCGGCGAACGGACGGCACCGTCCTGCGGCTGGAGAGCGCGCTGGAAAAACATCTGATCCGCAGAGGCCGCCTGGTTGAGCGCTACAGCCTGGAAGCCCGGCCCGATGGGCGGCCCGAAAACGCGGCGCGGCAGGCGTTCTTCGAAGCGCATACGGCGGCCTGCCTGATTCCCCTGGTACAGGAACATCGCCTGCTGGCCGTGATCCTGCTGCCTGAAAAAACCAGCCGTTTGCCCTTCAACCACGAGGAAATGCGGTTTATCCACGCCATCATAACCGCGGCCACGATCGCGCTGTTTAATTCGATGCTCTACCAGAGTGTGACGGACCTGCGCGATCGGCTGCAGACGCGCAAGGTCATCCTGCAGCAGGAGATCCGGGATCGGGAAAAGGCCCAGCGCGCGCTTCAGATCAGCGAGCGTCAGTATCGGCTGCTGGCTGAAAATGTACTGGATGTCATCTGGATTATCGATGCGGACCGGGGGCGCTTTACCTATATCAGCCCGTCGGTTGAGCGGATGACCGGATTTGCGCCCCGGGAAGCCCTGGGGATGTCGCTGGAGCGCCTGCTGACCTCGGCCTCCCTCGATGAAATCCGTGCCTGCATCCGTCCCCAGCTCCTGGCGGCCGGTGACGGCAGCGCCGAGCGGAGCGACGGTACGACCTGGATGTTAACGACCGAAGTCGAGCTCATCCGCAAGGATGGCTCGACGGTCTGGACCGAGGTCAGTGCCGGCCCCCTGCAGGAGCCCGAAATTCATTACAGCGCTATTCTGGGGGTGACCCGCGACGTGACCGAGCGGCGCCGGGGCCAGGCCCTGCAGCAGGCTAAAATGGCGGCCGACAAGGCCAACCGGGCCAAGAGCAAATTCCTGGCCAACATGAGCCATGAACTGCGAACCCCCCTGAATCATATCATCGGCTTCACGGAGCTGGTGGTCGATCAGCATTTCGGCCCCCTGAACGAGACCCAGGCCGATTACCTCGGTGATGTGCAGCAGAGCAGCCATCATCTGCTGGAGCTGATCAACGACATCCTGGATCTGTCCAAGGTGGAAGCCGGCAAAATGGCCGTCGATAAATCCGAAATCTTCCTTGAGGGGGTGCTTCAGGGCAGCCTGACGATGGTCAAGGAGAAGAGCTTGAAACACGGCCTTCAGTTGAACCTCGATACCCATCGCGCCCCGGCGGTGATCCAGGCTGACAAGCGCAAATTCAAACAGATCCTTTACAACCTGCTCTCCAATGCCGTCAAATTCACCCCGGATGGCGGTGAAGTCCGCCTCACGGCCGTGGAAACGCCCGGGAGCAACGGCGACGGGCCTTTGCTGGAGGTCAGTGTGAGCGATACCGGCATCGGTATTGACGCGGCGGATCAAGAGCGTATTTTCGATACATTTGAACAGGTCGAGAGTTCGGCCGCCCGGCAGTTTGAGGGTACCGGGTTGGGCCTGGCCCTTTCGCGGCGTCTGGTGGAGATGCACGGCGGCCGGATAAGGGTCGAAAGCGAAGGCCGCGGCCGCGGCAGCCGGTTCGTTTTCACGCTGCCGCTCCAGGACCGCGGCCTGCAGCACCCCATGACGGGAAAATAAAAATATGGAACGCACCGTACTTGTCATCGAAGATGATCATCTGAACATGAAACTCATGCGCAGTCTGCTCGGGCTGGGCGGCTACCGCATGCTGGAGGCTACCGAGGCCGAGACCGGTCTGCGTCTGGCCGCCGAACACCGGCCGGATCTTATCCTGATGGATGTCCAGCTCCCCGGCCTGGACGGTTTGTCGGCCACCCGGCGCCTGAAGGAAACCCCGGAACTGGCCGCCATTCCCGTCATCGCCCTGACCGGGCTGGCCATGGAGGGCGACCGCGAAAAGGCACTCGCCGCCGGCTGTCAGGATTATATCAGCAAACCCCTCAATACCCGTTCGTTTCTGGACCGCCTGGGGACCCTGCTGGCGCCGGAAAAAAGTGCCGTGGCGCCCACTCCGGACCCGCCGGCATCGTACCATCGGCCCTACAGTCGGATTCTGGTGGTGGATGACGATCCCATGAACGTCAAGCTGGTGGCGGCCATTCTGAAAAAGGACGGCTATGAAAGCCTTAAGGCCTATGACGGGGCCGAGGCCCTGGTTCAGGTGCGGCAGCACAAGCCCGACCTGATTCTGCTGGACGTCATGATGCCTGAAATCGATGGTTATCAGGTCACCCGCGAACTCAAGGGCGATCCGGCCACCGCCGGGATTCCCATCATCATGATCACGGCCCTGAACGGCACCGAGGACAAATTGCGCGGGCTGGAATGCGGGGCGGACGAATTTCTGACCAAACCGGTCAATGCGGCTGAACTGCTGGCCCGGACCAAATCCATGCTGCGGCTTAAGCGGTACCAGGATCAACTGACCCTGCGGACCCGCTCCGAAAAAGACTTTGGCGACCTGGAGACACCGATATCGGCCAAATCCGCCGCCGGGCGCCGCCCGCATGTGCTCCTGGTGGAGGACAGCGAAAAGGACCGGCGCCTGCTGGCCGGTCAGATCGAGGGCCGGGACTGCGACCTCACCGTGGCCTGCGACGGCGAGGCGGCCCTGCAGAAAGTACTGGCCGGGGGCGTGGATCTCGTATTGCTGGACATCTTTCTGCCCGGCATCGACGGTTTCGAGGTCTGCCAACGGATCAAGGGCCACCGTGAGACCCGGGATGTCCAGGTGGTGCTGATCACCTGTCTGGACGACCTGGAAGGCAAGATCAAAGGCATGGAACGCGGGGCCGACGACTACCTTGTCAAGCCGGTGGACGGGCGCGAACTGGCCGTTCGCATCAAGGCCCTGCTGGAAAAAAAGTCCTACCTGGACCGGCTGCACACCCACTACGAGCAGGCCCTGTCATCGGCCATCAGCGACGGACTGACGGGCCTCTACAACCAGACCTATTTCAAGAAATTTCTAGATCTGGAGCTCAAACGCAGCCTGCGGCAGCATTATCCCACCAGCCTGCTCATGCTCGACCTGGATGATTTCAAGGGGTTGAACGACCGTTTCGGCCATCCGGCCGGTGACCGGGTCCTGCGGGAAACAGCCCGTTTGATCCGGGAGGGCATCCGCGAGGTCGACCTGGCGGCCCGGTACGGCGGCGAGGAATTTACGGTGGTCCTGCCCTATTCCGATGCCGAAGGAGCCCGCATTGCGGCCGAGCGGATTCTGGAGTCGATTCGCGGCTTGCGCCTGGAAGGGGACTCGGGGGGAAATCCGGGCAGGATCACGGCCAGCATCGGGATCGCCTCCTGCCCCGACAACGCCCGGGAGGCCGAGACCCTGATTAAGCAGGCCGACATAATGCTCTACCGCGCTAAAAATGCCGGCAAGAACCGGATCGAGTTGCCGGACTAAGCGGTAGATTTTGATTTTGGGTAAGGCCGCAGCGATCTGTCGCCCGATGGCGAAGCCGTCCTGTGATAACAGGCGTAGCTTATGCTACGTCGAGGACCGCCAGGGAGTGAGAACGCCGCCCGAGCCCTTAACCCTGGACACTGAAGCCGGTATTCAATATCCCCTCCCGACTGATCATCCCCCGATAGCGCCCTTCCGCATCTACCACCGGCAGACGTTTGAGCCGCTTTTCCACCATCAGCCGGATGGCTTCCTCGATGGGTGTGTTCTCGCCTACCATCACCAGCCCGGTTTTCATCACGTCGGCCGCGGTTTTCTCCTGCAGGGTCCTGCGCAGGTCCGCGGGGCAGTCCGGCCGGGATTGGCGCGTCAGCCGGCAGGAGAGGTATTCCCAGAAGCCCTGACCCCGGCCGGCAAAGGCGGCCAGCAGGTCGCGGTCGGAAATCAGCCCCACAAACCGACCGTCGGCCTCGACCACCGCCACCCGCTGGATATCGTCCGTATCGATGATGTGGATCACTTCTTCGGCCGGGGCGTCGGGCCTTACGGTGTGCGTGTCGCGCCGCATGATGTCCGCAACGAAATGCAGGTTCTCCACCGCCACGTCGCGCCGGCGAATGGACTCCCAGTGGGGCGCCTCGCGGGTGATCGTCTGGAAGATATCCAGCCGTGAGAGCATGCCCACCAGAATACCGTTTTCGTTCACCACCGGCAGGCGTTTGATCTTTTTTTTAAGCATCAGGTCCACACCTTCGGTCACCTGGTGGTCTTCGGGGATGGTGATGGCCGGGCGGGTCATCACGTCTTCGGCGGTCCTGGCGGCCAGCGCTTCCAGGACCCGGTCCCTGCGGTGGCTCGGGGAGGCGGCCAGCAGTCCGAGCCGCAGGGGCATCCGGCCGTGGTAGATCAGGTCGCCCTGGGTGATGATCCCCACCGGCCGGCCGGCCCGGTCCACCACCGGCAGTCCGGAGAAAATCGCCGGCAGCAGGATGCGCACCACTTCGCTGGCCGGGGTATCCAGGTTCACCCGCCGGGGGTCGGGCGTCATGATATCCCGCACCTTGATCTGACGCGGAATCAGGTTTTTGCGGGTGCGGTAGGCCTGAACCACCATTTC
Source organism: Desulfobacterales bacterium (assembly GCA_016735415.1). The sequence goes on from JAERRP010000721.1 coordinate 4,754, forward strand.
CCGCATGGCCACGATGCCGTCTGTCACCATGGATTCGATAGCCGGTAAAACGGACTCCACTTCGGAGGCCGGCAGGATGATTTCAACCTTGATGGGCAGGTTGTAGGAAATGGTCAGAATTTTCCGGGAGGCGACTTCCCCGGATTCGAAGCACCCGGCCGTGGCGCGCGTCACAAAACAGCGGGCCGCAATCTTGAGGTTTTTGACGTATTCCACCAGGGCCTCGTAAAGCGGTTGGCCGTGATGGCGAATCTCTTCCGCCGTGTAGATCTCGATCACACGGTAGTTCAGGGCCATGGTGCACCTCCTTTGAACAGGATCTGAACCAGCCACATGCCGGCCAGCACCAGCACAATCCCGCCGATGTTGTTGGCCAGAAAGGTTATCGCGGCCACCAGGAAACCGCCCCCGCGAATGGACTCCACGACTTCCAGAGCATAGGTCGAAAAGGTGGTAAGAGCCCCCAGAAAACCGGTCAGGAAGAAGAGTCGGGTGGCAGGGGTCAACAGGGGCAGGCGATCGATCAGCGCAAAGGTCACGCCAATCAGGAAGCAGCCGGTCATGTTGGCAATAAAGGTTCCCCAGCTCAGTCCGGTGCCGAACAGGCGGACCGCACCGAGGGAGATCAGGTAGCGCCCCGCTGCCCCCAGGCTGCCCCCGGTCATCACCAGCAGGATTTTAAGCAGAAACCCGGCCATTTAAATGGTTTTGCCAATAG
>JAERRP010000866.1 GCA_016735415.1 Desulfobacterales bacterium
GGGGTTTTCCTTTCGTATGGGTTTTATGTTTATCGGCGGGGGGCGACAGGGACACCCCGTGCGTATCGGACCCGGGAAGTGTGGCCGCTTGTCCGCACGGCTCGGTATCCTCTGCGGCCTTTGGTGGATCGACACCGACTCACAGGAATGATAATTCAACCTGAACTAAAAACGTTTAATGCATGCTCGGTGAAGATGCACCCAGGGAGGGTTTCGAAGGGCTCTTGCCGCCCCGGCCGATCCACTCCCCCGGGCCTGGATCCGAATGTTGTACGCAGGCACGGAAGCGGGTGAAACCGGGTGCTCAGAGTCGATTTTTACGCTTTACATCGGCAGGGCTTTCTGTTAGTAAATCGTGGGTTTTAGAGGGTTATCCTGAAATCGTACCGGCCCCTGGCGGCCCTGAGAATCGCAAACTTTTTCGAAATAGGAGAACGGCGGGAATGGATATCGCGAGAAAGATAGGGATCATGGTGTTTTGTATGGTACCTGCGATCATCGGCGGTTGTGTGACGTATGATTTCTCGGGCGGCAGTTACTACGCTGTGGCCGTATACGAAACCATCCTGCTGCTCCTTTTCGGCGGTTTTATCAGCAAGTAAAACCGTTTGAAAAATAGATATCCTATCGACCACGACGCGCCGCCTGAATCGGATGCCGGGCAGGAACGTCGTGGTTCTTTTTATCGGGAAGTCCAAATCAGACCAGCATTGCGGAGGGAGACATCCGTGCGTCCCGGCGGCCCGCCGCCCGACCACGTCCGGGTATGGTCGGCGGTCCCTACGACCCGTTGATGGCAATGACACCAGCAGCCGCCTGACAGGCTGAACGTTAAGATTGAAACAACAGGGAACGACCATGAACAACGAAAATCTTCCCGCGGTAAGCATCGAGCGCGAAATGAAAAAGTCCTATCTGGACTATGCCATGAGCGTGATCATCGGCCGGGCGCTCCCGGATGTGCGCGATGGTTTGAAACCGGTTCACCGCCGGGTGCTTTTCGCTATGCGGGAACTCAAGAACGACTGGAACAAGGCCTACAAAAAGTCCGCCCGCGTGGTCGGTGATGTCATCGGTAAATATCACCCCCATGGGGATACGGCGGTTTACGATACGATCGTGCGTATGGCCCAGGATTTTTCGATGCGCTATCCCCTGGTCAACGGCCAGGGCAATTTCGGTTCCGTCGACGGCGACCCGCCGGCAGCCATGCGTTATACCGAAGTGCGCATGATGAAAATCGCCCAACAGATGCTTGGCGATCTGGACAGGGAAACCGTTGACTTCGTCGAAAACTACGACGGTACCCTCACGGAACCGACCGTTCTGCCGGCCCGGATTCCCAGTCTGCTGGTCAACGGTTCGTCCGGGATCGCCGTGGGAATGGCCACCAACATCCCTCCGCACAACCTGGGGGAAATCATCGACGGCATCATCGCCCTGATCGACGACCCATCCGTGGGTCTGGACGAATTGATCCGGATCATCCCGGGGCCGGACTTTCCCACCGGCGGGATCATTTACGGCACCCAGGGCATCCGCGACGCCTACGAAAGCGGGCGGGGGGTCGTGCGCGTGCGGGCCTGCGTCGAAGTGGAGCAGGACAAGCACGCCCAGTCGGAAACCATCGTGGTGACCGAACTGCCCTACCAGGTCAACAAAGCGCGTCTGGTCGAGAAGATCGCGGAACTGGTGCGGAACAAACAGATCGACGGCATCCGGTTTGTACGGGACGAATCCGACAAGGACGGGATGCGAATCGCCATCGGGCTGAAGCGGGACCAGTTCGCCGAGGTCGTTATCAACCAGCTTTACAAGCATACCCGCATGGGGAACAGTTTCGGCATCATTTTTCTGGCGATTGTCGACAACCGTCCGGAACTGCTGACCCTCAAAGAATTGCTGCAATATTTTATCCGCCATCGCAAAGAGATCGTGGTGCGGCGCACGCGCTTCGATCTGCGCAAGGCCGAAGAGAAGGCCCACATCCTGGAGGGCTATAAGATCGCGCTGGACAATATCGATGCGGTCGTGCGCCTGATTCGGGCCTCCCAGTCGCCGGCGGAGGCCAGACAACGGCTGATGGCTGATTTCGGGCTGTCCGTGATTCAGGCCCAGGCCATTCTGGACATGCGCTTGCAGCGCCTCACCGGCCTGGAACGCGACAAGATCATCGAAGACTATCGCCAGATTCTGGAAAACATCGCGCGTTACCGGGAAATTCTCGGCAGCGAGAAACGGGTCCTCGATATTATCAAAGACGAACTCATGGAAATCAAGGCGGAATTCAACGACGAAAGGCGCACGGAAATCCGTGTGGCCTCGCGTGAAATCACCCTGGAAGACATGATCGCAGAAGAGGACATGGTGGTGACCGTGTCCCAGAAGGGCTATATCAAACGCACCCCGCTGTCGATCTACCAAAGCCAGCGTCGGGGGGGGCGGGGCAAAACGGCCATGGGGACCCGCGATGAGGACTTCGTCCAGCACTTGTTCGTGGCCTCGACCCACCACACCTTTCTCTTCTTCACCAACCGCGGAAAAGTTTACTGGTCCAAGGTCTATGACCTGCCCCAGACCGGCCGGTCCAGCCGTGGCAAGGCCATTGTCAATCTGATGAATTTCGAAGCGGACGAAACCCTGAACAC
>JAERRP010000762.1 GCA_016735415.1 Desulfobacterales bacterium
ATTGACGCGCAAACTCCCCCGAGCCGGCAAGACGGTGAAGCCTTTCTTCAACAGCTGCGAACCACTTTTGCGCAAATGCCGAATGACATTCCGCTTCTGCTCTTTACGGACCGGATGCAGGACGACGTTTTTGCCCAGGCCAACCGTCAGGTCATTCGGGCTTTCCGCGAGTTGACCGACCGCATTACCCTGCACGAATATGGTCTTGACCACGAAAAAGCGCGTGAGCTCAATATCAGCGTTTCGCCTACGCTGGTGATTGCACCGGACAAGTACAATATCCGCTGGATCGGGGCCCCCATGGGTGAAGAGGCGCGGACTTTCATGGAGCTTCTGATTCTGGTGGGTTCAGGCAACAGCAATGTCAGCGATCAGTCCCTGAAGGTTCTGGAGCGGATCGATTCGCCCCGGAATGTGAAGGTGTTCATCAGTCCGTCCTGCCCTTACTGCCCCCAGGAAGCAGTCAACGGGGCCAAAGCGGCCGTGGCGCGCCCCGACCTGATAGCGCTCGAATTGATCGATATTCAATGCCGGCCCGAAATTGCCCAGCAGTATTCCGCCCACAGCGTGCCCATGGCGTATGCCAACGAAGTCTTGATCGGTCAGGGCGCTCAGGTCGAAGAGGTCTTTATGAGCTCGCTGCAGAAGCTTGAGCCCCAGACGATTTTTATTCCCGATGTGGACGCCGAGGTGGTGGAAACAGACCTCACCATCATCGGCGGCGGGCCGGCAGGATTGACCGCGGCCATCTATGCGGTTCGCAGCGGCCTTAAAACCGCTCTGGTGGAGGCGGAGGCCCTGGGTGGTCAGGTGGCCACCACGCCGGTTGTCGAAAACTATCCCGGTTTTACCCAGGTGGGCGGTAAGGCCCTGGTGGACATTATGGTCAACCACGCCCTGGAGTATGTACAGATCTTTCAGGGTGAGAAGGTGATCGACATCAAACCAGGGACCCCCCACGAGGTGCAGACCACGCGCCGTAGATTCATGACCAAAACCATCCTGCTGGCCACCGGCGCCAGCCACCGGCACCTAGGCGTTCCGGGCGAAACCCGCTTGAGCGGACGCGGGGTCAGCTATTGCGCCACCTGCGACGGCCCGCTGTTCAAAGATAAAAAGGTCATCATGGTGGGCGGCGGCAACAGCGCTGTGACCGAAGCGCTCCACCTCTATCACATGGGCGTCAATGTCACCCTGGTGCACCGCCGCGACAAGCTGCGAGCCCAGGAACACCTGATCAGGAACTTGAAAGAATCCGGAATTCCGGTCCTATGGAACACGGAGGTCAAAGATATCCTGGGCGAAGAACGCGTGAGCGCGGTCGAACTTTTCAACACCCAGACCAGGGAGAATTCCAGCATGCCCGTGGACGGGGTTTTTCTGGCCATCGGGTATACGCCGGCAGTGGGGCTGGCCACAAAGATCGGCGTGGAACTCACCGAAGAGGGGTACATCGCCCGCGACGCCAAACACCGCACCAACATCCCCGGCATTTACGTTGCCGGTGACGTGGAAGGCGGCTACAAGCAGATCGTCACCGCCACCGGTATGGGGTCCGAGGCCGCCATGAGCATCTTCGAGGATCTTATCAATCCTTACTGGCAGAAGTAATCCCGCCCGATTGGTCGGGATTTGAATGGCTCGACAACCTCATGGCCCACCAGCAGGTCAAGAATGCGGTAGACCGTTACACGGTTGATGGAACTGCTGCGCGCCAGGGTTTTGAATATATCTCCGGCTGAAAGCGGGAAACTGTTGTTGCCAACCACTTCCAATACGCGCAGGCGGTTGGCGTTCGCCTTCAATCCCACCGCTTTTAACATCTGCTGATAATCGCATTGATGGCACATAGCGAACCTTCATTTCGAATTGGCATTGCTCTTTTTTGCTTCCGAACCTACCACTTGAGCTTTACTTCTCGGAAGAATATGTATCTGATCAATCAGCAAAGAGATCAAAAAACCAATCCCGGCCACCATGACAATCGAGGCACCTGATGTGAGGTTATACATGTATGAAAACCAAAGGCCGGTTAAGGTAAACAGGGCTCCCAGCAGACTGGCGCCCACCATCATTTGCAACAGGGATTTAGCGTACTTTTCAACGATGAACGGCGGTATGGTCAGCAGGGCAATGACCAGAATCAGGCCCACGACCTGAATGACCATCACAATGGTAACCGCCAGCATACCAATCAGCGAAAAATAGAGCCTTTTGACGGGCACACCCCTGATACGTGCAAATTCTTCGTCGTAGGACAGGGCCAGCAGATCCTTGTAGTAATAAGCTACCGCTATCGTAATCAAAACACCTAGCGCCAGCATGATCACAAGATCCGACGCAGGAACGGTGAGGATGCTGCCGAACAGATAGCTCATCAGGTCCACATTGTAGCCCGGGGTCAGGTCGATCAAAATGATGCCGAGGGACATACCCAGTGCCCAGATGACGCCGATGATTGTATCGGCGCGGTGTTTGGACTTCAAGCTTATGGCGGCCATCAACATGGCGGCAACGAGAGAAAAACCGATGGTGCCGGGCAGATAAGGCCAGCCGAAATAAAAGGAGAGGCCGATGCCACCATAAGCGGCATGTGCGATACCACCTGAGAGAAACACGATACGGTTAACCACCACAATCGTTCCCATGATGCCGCAGATGACGCTGGCCAGTAAACCGGCAATCAGCGCATTGCGCATAAATTCAAATTGAAGGGCTTCGATCATTTTACGACCCCTTATGCTCCTTCAATACCCGATGCGGCAGACCGTGGGCCACCAACTCCACCGGACATACTTCTCCCGTTGTACAGGGATACATGCTTTCCAGCATTTCGCCGGTGATTTCGGCTTGGGTGTGATAGTGCAGCTGCTTGTTTACGCAGGCCACCGATTTAATATAACGGGAAATTACTAAAAGATCATGGCTGACAACCAGAATGCTGATATCGGAATTGAGTTCTTTGAGAAGGTTAAAAAAGTCCGCCTGGCCCTTGGTGTCGATGCTGGCGGTGGGCTCGTCCAGCAGCAGTAATTTGGGTTTCGTCACCAGGGCCCTGGCAATGAAGATCCGCTGGAGCTGCCCACCGGAGAGTTCTCCGATTTTCTTATCGGCATGGGCTGGCATCTCCAGCCGTTCAAGGACTGTAATTGCATCCTGGCGGTTTGAGGCCGATTTCCGCGCCCATCGTTCTTTGGGGGCGAGCTGGCCCATCAGGACCACATCCATGGCGGTAATGGGAAAGCTGCGGTTGATGTGCACGTCCTGCGGTACATATCCGATATGGTGGGCCGCCTGAAGCGCCGGCTGTCCCATCACGCGAATGACGCCCCTGTTCGGTTTAAGCAGACCCAGTATCAATTTCAGCAGGGTGGTTTTACCGCCGCCGTTGGGGCCGATCATGGCGATAAAATCCTCCGGCCGGATTACGAGGTTCACATCCTGGAGTATGGTTTCTCCGTTATAGGCAAAGGCCACATCGGTTATTTCGACAATCGGCGTGTTCACATTTGCTTTCCTATTGCAAGGCTGCTTTGAATTGATCGGCCACGTCGCGAAGGTTGGTGAGCCAATCCTCTGCCAGGGGGTTGGCCAAAGCCACCCTACCGCCGATTTCTTTGGCGATAAGCGCGGCGTTTTTAGTGGAAAACTGGGGTTGGACAAAAATCACTTTAACGCCTTTGGCCCTGGCTTGTTCGATCAACGCCTGCAACTGGGCGGGTTTGGGGGCCTTGCCTTCGATCTCGATGGGTGCCTGTTTGAGTCCATAAGCCTGGGCAAAATAGCCCCAGGCCGGATGAAACACCATGAATTGGAGTCCGCGACGGCCCGAAAAGATCGTCTTCAAGTCGTCGTCCAGTTTATCGATTGTGGTCATAAATTGATGATAGTTGGTTTCGTAAATGCTTCGATGGGCGGGGTCAATTTTCTGCAGGGCATTCAATGTCGTGCGGGCCTGAATTTTCACCAGGGGCGGTGAAAGCCAGATATGAGGATCAAGCACGCCGCGTTCACGGTGATGGCCCTCATCATCACCATGACGATGGTGAGCCGCCATGGGAATTTTTTCGATACCGTGATCGGTTTGGACCACTTCCATTTTGGGATTGGCCGCGGCAATTTTTTTTAACCAGGCCTTTTCGAAAGGAACGCCCACGGCGAAATAGATTTGGGCCTTGGAAAGGGCTGCCATCTGGCGGGGTTTGGGCTCATAGGTGGCGGGACTCGCGCCGGGCGGCACCATGATCTGGACATCAACAAGTTCCTTGCCAATTTGTTGCACAAAATATTTTTGAGGGCCGATGCTGACAAACGTAGATACCGGATCGGCTGCAAATCCAGATTGGACAAAACATATTGTAAAAACTATAAAAATAATGGTTCTATAAATCATCAGCACGATTCCAGATCGCTTGCCATGTCCGGATTTTAAGGCGATCGAAAAATAATCATGCAACTGAATAAAACAACCCATAGCGCCTGTGGGAATGAAAAAGATAGATAGATAATTGAACCTGAATGCGCGACTTTTACTCGATCAACCCCGATCTCGTACATCAGGAGTTAGTGAAAACCATCGCCATATCCACAGATAGAACTGATGTTTTCACAATTCCCGATACCGGCGATCCAGGATTGGATCGAATTAATTATTAATGCAATGATATTGCATAATGGTTATAGAATGCGAGCGTTTTATAAAATGCGTGGATAGATCGAAAAGGGCGACAGCGTAAAGGCTGTTTTTTGCGCCTGTCGCGGTCAGGACAGGGGCAGTTTGCGCTTGGAGTTCCGGGACGTGTGGGTGATGCTGCGGTGGAGGATCATTTTCTCCCCGACCTTAAGGCCGTGGCGGTAGACATCCGGATCCCGGCGGCCGCGGCCCCTTTGGATGCGACTGGTATGGGGATAGCGTCGGTGGAGATAGGCGCTCAGTCGGGGGTCCGTCTGCCTTATCAGGGCCCGCTCCCGGGGGCGGCAATCCGGGAGTTGTTCCTGTTCCAGTTTATGGCGAAAGCCTTCAACGACGCCTACGGCAAAGTCGCTTTTCTGGTAGCGCGTCAGACGTTGATTTCTCGTTAGCGCCTGCCAGCGGCGATCAATGTGCGCCGATACGAATTCGAACACAAAACCCGCCTGGGCCACGTTGGGGGATGTCCCCGATACTTCAAGCACGCGTCCCATCCTGCCCTTGCGGACTACGAAAGCCGGAACCCAGATGCACTGCACAAAGTAGAAGTCCTGGATCAGGTTGGCCAGGAAGTAAGCTTCCTTGAAATGGCGCAGGCCCGGCTGGCCCATGAAGATGCTGACAAACGACCGGGCGGGGTCGGTCTCCAGGGTGGTGATATGGTGTCGGGCCATCAGTTCATGCGCCTTGAGCATGGCGGCTTCGGCCTCGTTGGCATTCTGGCTCTGGGCCAGGGCCAGAAGTTTGCGGATCCGCTGCCGCCGGGGACTTTCGTCATGCCCACACCT
>JAERRP010000353.1 GCA_016735415.1 Desulfobacterales bacterium
GGCCCCCCGGATCTGACACCCGACTATGCCGAGCCCTTCGAGCGCTTCCTCGACGACGCCGGCAGCGAGGCCCCGGAAATCGAACTCAAGCTCGAAGACGAAGCCGCCCTTTATTTCACCTCGGGCACCACCGGAACCCCCAAAGCCACCCTGCTGACCCACCGCAACCTCGAATTCGCCTGTTATGTGGAAAACCGGCACCATGCGCAGAACCACGAGGACAACTTCCTCTGCATCCCGCCGCTTTACCATACCGGCGCCAAGATGCACTGGTTCGGCAACTTCATCGTGGGGGCCAGGGCGGTGATCCTCAAAGGCATCGAGCCGCACTGGATCCTGGAGGCCGTTTCCGAAGAACAGGTCACCATCGTCTGGCTTCTGGTGCCCTGGGCCCTGGACATCCTCTTTGCCCTTGAAAGCGGCGAACTGAAGCTCAGCGACTACCAGCTGGATCAGTGGCGCCTGATGCACATCGGGGCTCAGCCCGTGCCGCCCAGCCTGATCAAGGAATGGAAAAAGTACTTTCCCCATCACCAGTACGACACCAATTACGGCCTGACCGAATCCACCGGACCCGGCTGTGTCCATCTGGGCATGGAGAACATGCACAAGGTGGGCGCCATCGGGCGGCCGGGGTTCGACTGGGAATACCGGGTGGTGGATGAAAAACTGAATCCGGTCGCCAACGGAAGGCCGGGCGAATTGATCATCCGGGGACCGGGGGTGATGCGCGAATACTACAATAACCCCGAGGCCACGGCCGAAACCATACGCAACGGCTGGTTATTGACCGGCGACGTGGCCCGCGAAGACGAGGACGGTTTCATCTGGCTGGTGGATCGTAAAAAGGATGTTATCATTACCGGCGGCGAGAACATCTATCCGGTGGAAATCGAAGATTTTCTGCAGAGACATCCACGCATCCAGGATGTGGCCGTCATCGGGCTGCCCAGTCTGCGGCTGGGCGAAATCGCCACGGCCATTATCAAGGTCAAACCCGGACCGGAACTGGACAAAGCCGAAATCGATGCCTTCTGCCAGAGCCTGCCGCGCTACAAACGCCCGCGGCGGATCATTTTCGACGACGTGCCCCGGAACCCCACCGGCAAGATCGAAAAACCCAGACTGCGGAAGAAGTACGCCGGCCGAGCGGAAAGCTTTAAAATCTGAGCGCGTGGGGATCGATTTTTTCTAGGATGTGGCCGTCCTCGTCCAGCAGGAAGAGCAGGAAACCGTTGCGGGCGGCATCCTGCGCCAGTTCCTTGCAGTGAACCGCCTGGACTTCATATTTGCAGCCCTTTTCCTTGCGCATCAGGATTTGCCCCGTGCGGGCATCCTCTTTTTCCCGGAAAAAGGGGATAAAGGTAATGTCGAGATCCTGGTGGTGCTGCCCGACGAAAGTCTCGATACCGTCCGCCGTTTGCACCACCACCCATACCATTTGATTTTCCTCAATAAGTGCGTGCATTTTATACTCCCTGGTAAAAAAATCCAGCCGCCGCCCGAACTACAGGCGGTTGCCGCAATATTTACAGTGTTGGGCGTCATGGTCGTGACCTTCCGCACTGCAGGACGGACAGGCCTGGGTGGATACTTGGCGCTGCACCGTCTGGGCCAGTTCCACGGTAACGATGCCGGTGGGAACGGCAATGATGCCATAACCGATAATCATGATGAAAGATGCCAGGATCTGCCCCAGGGCTGTCCGGGGGGCCCTATCCCCATAACCCACGGTGGTCATGGTGACGATGGCCCAGTAGATGCTGCGGGGGATGCTGGTAAATCCGTTGTCCGCCCCCTCGATCACATACATGAGCGCGCCGAATACGATAACGAGGGTCAGGACGGTTAACAGAAAAACCGCGATTTTGCGCATGCTGGCGCGCAGGGCGGTGTGCAGCAGCCGGGCCTCGCCCAGGAACTGGACCAGCTTGAACACCCGGAAGACGCGCAGCAGGCGCAGGATCCGAATCACGATAAAGTACTGGCCGCCTGGAATGAGGGCGCTCAGGTAAGTCGGCAAAACGGCCAGGAGATCGACCACTCCGAAAAAGCTGGTGGCATAGCGTCCCGGGCGCTGCACACAAATCAGGCGCAGGAGATATTCCAGGGTGAAGAGAACGGTGAACAGCCACTCCCACAGGTAGAGCCAGCGCCCGTAAGCCCGGTTGACGGCCACCACGCTGTCCAGCATCACGATCGCAACACTGGCCAGGATGCAGATGATGAGCAGGGTGTCGAACCAGCGGCCCGGGGGTGTATCCGCCTCGAAAATGACTTCGTGTAATTTGTGGCGCCAGGGTTGCATCTCCTATCACTTCTCCAATTTGAAACCCGTCCGGAAAGGGTTGTCAGTAACACGCATAAACAAAGCCCTGCCGGATCGCAAACCCACTCCGGAACTGCCACCAGAGGTGAAGCCCTGCGATCATAATCAATCCGGCAAGCGGCTGTGATCGAATCGTCCGTAGTCCAGAAAATATGCGGTCTGGGCCATGGTTTCCGCATCCTGCATAATAAAAGTATGCGTGAGCGGCAACACCATAAAATCATCCATCCGGCCCAGTTTGGCGCTTTCGACCGATACCTTGCCGTCATCCGCTCCCGGTATCATGGCAGAAAAGATCAGATTCCAGCTGGCGTTTCCGGTGATCACGCCAATGGATCCGTCCACGGGCTGCAGGCGGTTGGGCAGACTGTCCGAAGCGGTTCCCA
>JAERRP010000630.1 GCA_016735415.1 Desulfobacterales bacterium
CTGCAATTATTCCACGTAGGTATACTTGAGATAGTAATTTTCGGCCGCACGGGGTCGGTAGTCCTTAACTTTAGGATTCAGGGCCTCGAACGTAATCGGCTGATACAGATAAATAAACGGCGGGCTTTGCTGCATGTAGCGCTGCAGCTTCACATATAAAGCCGCCCGGGCGTCGTCGTCCACGGTTGTGCCGATCTTTTCCAGGAGGGCATCGATTTCCGGATCAGACCAGGCGGAGAAACTGGCCTTCATCCCCCCCAGAGCGCCGTTTAAACGCGGCAGGGCTTCCCCTGTCGCTTCAGACCAGCTGTCGCCAAACAGCGGGGGCAATTCTTTTTTGGCTTCCATATTCCAGTATTTTCCGGATTCCATCAGGTCAAGGTCGGTTTCGATGCCCACCGCCTGAAGGTAACCCTGAATGGCCTCGCAGACCTGCTCGAAATTGGTGTAGGCACCGGCCGGGCAGGCAAAATCCATTTTAAAGCCATCGGCAAATCCAGCCTTAGCCAGCAATTCTTTGGCCTTGTCAGGATGGTAGCCGAAGGGCTTGATGGCTTTATCGTAGCCCCAGTTGCCCGATGTAACAAATCCGCTGATAGGCTCCCCATGCCCGTTAAAAAGGGCCTCAACGATGGCATCCACGTCCACGGCATAGTTCATGGCCTGGCGGACCAAAGGATCTTCGGTGGGTTTGCCCTTGCCGGAGGTCAGGTTGTTAAACGTAATGTAGTAGACTCGATCAACCGGGTAAGTGTTTAGCCTTACATTGGGAAGGCCTTTTAATCCCTCTGCTTCTTCCGCGCTCAGGCGTGTTACAATGTCAATTTCGCCTGTCTGGATAGCCGCCACGCGGGGGGCGGATTCGGGAATGGGACGAAAGATCAGGGTTTTGACTTTGGGCAACCCTTTTTGCCAATAGTTGGGGTTGGCTTCAAAAATGATCCGGTCACCTTTTTTCCATTTTTTAAACACAAACGGGCCGGTGCCCACAGGGTGGTTCTGAAAGCCATTTTCGCCAACCTCTTGATGATATTTGGGTGGGACCATGGCCCAGTATTCCGACAGCATCCGAAGCATCAAAGGATTGGGCCCTTTGGTCGTGATTTTCACAGTGTATTCGTCGATTTTTTCAACCGACTGGGCCATGGTCCATTTGTCCTTCCACTGCATTTTTTCACCGCTGCCGCGTTTCCATGAAAACACCACCGCATCGGCATTAAAGGGTTCACCGTTGTGGAAAGTAACGTCCTGGCGCAATTTAAAAGTGTAGGCCGTGCCATCTTTGGAAACTGTCCAGCTTTCTGCCAGGGCCGGAACCGATTTACCGTCATCGTCGGTCCAGACCAGTGGATCGTACATCTGCCAGCTTACGTTGTGGGCATTGCGTTCCGCGCTCATGGGTAAATCAATGGCATTGGGCATGGCGGTGAGCGCCACCCTGAGGGTGCCCTGGGGCGCTGCTGCCGGCGTATCCGCAAAGCAAAACAGAGCCAACGTAATCGCGATCGCAACTATTCCAGCCTTTTTCATCTTATTATTCCTTTCCCTGTGTCAGTGATGGGGCGCCGAACGGCAACCAGCGGCTGACGTTCAACCGGTGGATAGACGTAAGGGCACAGATCGCCACGGTCTTCGAGGCGACTGTTGAGATTCTAACGATAGCCAAGCCGGGAAACCGAATGGCGCCTGGCAAAGCACACCGTCGTCATTTTGGTTTTTACGAACCCCATGGAGGCGAACCCTTGGGGATCACATCTTAAAATTAGTTAGTGACAACCGTGCGGTATAATTTCGGACGTACCAATTGAAAAACAACCGGGGTCTGAAGGGCAGGGTGAGTCTCCCTGCTCACACCCCGTCGCAGGGACGGCTATCCCCTGACCAGTATGGATCGGCGTCGAGAACCAAGGTTAAAGGCGGGTGTGTTAAGAAAATGAACGATTGGTGAAAATGTTCGATAGGTTCCACTCATGCTGATCTATTTGACCGGCACGATAACACAGGTCGCGAAAAAAAACCAGCGCGCGCGGAGCACCCATTCCTTTATTCGTACACGCGCCTTATTCCTGTTGGGCTAATTACTGTAGGCGTTCAAAAAATCGCCTCTTCACCTTACTCATCAAAAACATCACCATCGCAATTGAGCAAAAATTATGCATTTTTTTTCTTCTCTACATCCGAAAAACTGGATGAAATTTTATCGTAAAGAGGCTGTGCGTCTGAATTTCAGGTCACCTCCAGAGGCTACCCAGAGCAAAGTCACCGCCGGTATTACTTCGGTAGCTGAAGCCTTTTGCGTAACGCACTGATCCGGATCGTTGGCGGTCCGGAGGACTCCGGCATGCGACTATGAGGATATAGCCTGCCACACCTTTCGAAAATGCTTCTGCTTGACAACCGTTCCTGCTTTTTGTATGGGACAATTTCGTTCAGGTACTCTGGATAGAGCCAAAGAGGGAACCCCGTGGGAATCGGGGACGGGCCCGCCGCTGTAATCGGGGACGAACGCCGCAGGATGCCACGGGCTGATGCTTCAGTCGGGAAGGCGCGGCTATTAGTGTGATCCGAAAGTCAGAAGACCTGCCTGAGCATTAGGGAAACGATGGCGTGGATAGCATCGTGCCCGCTTAGCTTATCTGCGGATAAAAAGGGACATCCCGGATCGATATCATCGGTCCGGGTTTTTTTTTGAGTGCATCGGGTTGTTGACCACACGGAGTGCATGCTTTGAACCCGGTATCCCGTGAATTTGTCTTAACTTGTCGTGATCTGTCCGTCGGCTATAACACCAGAAGGATACTTTCCGCTTTGAATATGCGTTTCGAGGCGGGACACTTCATCGCTTTGTTGGGGCCTAACGGGGCTGGCAAAACCACCCTGCTGCGCACGTTGTCTGGCCATCTTAAACCCCTGGATGGCAGTATCGACATCTTGGGACAGCCCCTCGACGCGCGGAATGCCATGGAATTGGCCAAAATCATGGCCGTGGTCCTTACGGACCGGATCGTCCCACCGCTCCTTTCGGTGCTTGAATTCACGGCTCTGGGTCGTTATCCACATACCGATTTTCTGGGTCGTCTCGGGCCGGCGGACCACCAGGCTCTCCATGACGCCCTGGCTGCCGTTGGCGACGAGGATCTGACCCAGCGCCTTTTTACCCACCTGAGCGACGGTGAACGTCAAAAAGTCCTGGTAGCCCGGGCACTGGCCCAGCAGCCGCGGATTTTGCTGTTGGACGAACCCACCATGCACCTGGATCTCAAGCACCGTATGGATGCTATGGTCATCCTGAGGGACCTCTGCCGCACCCGGGGTGTCACGGTCGTGGCCTCGCTGCACGAGGTGGATGTGGCTGCTAAGGTTGCCGACCGGGTGGCCCTGGTCAACGATGGAGGTCTATCGGATTGGGGGACGCCCGAGACGGTCCTCACCGGCCCCTCGGTGGCCAATCTCTATGCTTTTAACGGCATTTGCTACGATCGTCGCCTCGGGAGCATCGAGCTGCAAGGCCGCGGCTGCCGCGGCCGCGTTTTCGTAGTGGCCGGTATGGGCAGCGGCGCCCTGGTCTACCGGATGCTGGCCAAACAGGGCTTTACCATTGCCACCGGTGTTGTCCACACCAATGATTTGGATTATTTTGTGGCACGGGCGTTAGGTGCCGTGTGCACGACCCGGCCCCCCATGTTGGCGGTTGACAACACGACGGTCAACGCGGCCGCCGCGTGCTTGGCAACCTGCGATGTCGTTATCGATTGCGGTTTTGAGATCGGTTCCCTGAACCGGGGCAATCTGGTATTGCTGCACAAAGCGATGGAGAAAGGCAAGCCGGTTTTGAGCCTGCGAAAAAAAGGCCAGGAAAGCCCGCCGTCTGCCAAGGCCCCGTCCTTATGGACCCATTGCGATGATATTGTCCAATTGATCGAGGCGCTGGATCGTCGTGTTCCCCCTTAACTGAGGCTGCCCATCCATTCCGGGTAAAAGCGAATGACCGCAATAAGTCTATCGCCATGCAGCCCAACCGCATGCCCAATGATCATCAAGGAAAGCACAGCCATGCTGATCGATACATTTTACCGAGGCGTTGAAATCCACCGGGAAGACAAGATCATCTGGAACGCCTTGGATTGACACGGCACATGATGCAGAAAGCCGTGCGTCGCCACCTGCCGGCGGCCATCACCGGCCGGGGGGCACCGAAAAAGTTGTTGTCGGCGACCAACCGGGTTGCAAAAATGCGGACCGTCAAACATCCCCTCCAGGCTGGCCTCAAGGCCCCGTGGGGAGACAAGGTCGTCCGGCAAAAGGCCGCTCTGCATGATTATTAATGCCCCCGGGAAAACGACCGCCGCAAGGAGTCCCCATGAAAAAAAATCTTTCGCGTATTGTCCCGCTGTTGTGCCGGAGCCTATGCTTTGCAGTGGCCTTCGGGGCGGCCATTGTCAGTATTCCACCCGCCCGGGCCGCAACCGATATTCAATACGCCCGTGGGTTCCGGGTGGAATCCTTCGCCGGCTGCCGGCTGGTCAGTGTGACGCCACAATGGCAGGAAGACACGTCGCCCTTCCGCTATCTTCTGGTGCCCCGGGGGACGGCACCGCCGAAAAACCATCCCCCGGCCCAGGTCATCGTAGTTCCGGTTCGCCGTGTGGTAGCCCTATCCACCCCCCACCTGGGCTACCTGGATGTCTCCGGCCTGGTGGACTGTCTGGTGGGTCTGTCCAGTTTCAAGTACGTCATCTCGCCTTC
>JAERRP010000775.1 GCA_016735415.1 Desulfobacterales bacterium
TGGAAAGTCCCCCTACAACCCGGATATCCCTGAAGATCGGGAACTCGACGAAATCAGGGCTTTGAACCAGGAACTCGACCACTCGCTGGCTGCCTTCGACGATCTGCTGCTGCGGGAAATCGAACAATCCCGCGTCCAGTCCGAGCTTAAAATGCAGCAACTGGCCCGTGAAGCCGCCCAGGCGGCCAAATCGCTGCGGGAACAAGGTCAGATGGAGGGTAGTTCCGAGACCGAATCGGGTAGCCGGGAGGGTCAATCCACCGAGGGGGCGGGGCGTGAAACCGGAGAAATGGATGAGGAGCGCCAGGGGGCGCGCGAAAGCGCCGAGGGCGCCACGGGCGATAAAGATAACGCGGCCAGCCGGCAATCCAGCGGCGAAGGGGCTGACCTGACCAAGGCCCAGGGCCGGCAGAAACAGGGAACCGTGGCCGGGGATTCCGGTCAACCACGCGGTGACGACGGCATCCGGACGCAGGATGACGATATTGTCGCCCGCCAGTTGCGGGAAGCGGCCGAAAAGGAAACCGACCCCGAGCTGAAAGAAAAGCTGTGGAAAGAATACCGCGATTACAAAAAAAGCTTCTGAAGACGCCCGGCCGCAATCGTTGCAGGCGGGGGCGGGCTTCCCGACATCGGACGGCCTCAGTTCTGACCCTGCTGTGCTACCTTCTGGCCGGCGTTCTGAACGGCTGCGCCACCAACTACAACGCCCGGAAAGTCGAGGCCACGCCCATCCTGATTGCCCAGCAGGAAATTCCCGAGCCGGAACTGCTGGATGTGGGCATTGTGGTCTTTGAGAGTGCCGAAATCTCCGCGGAAGACGCCGAAGAAAAAGGGACCAACAATGAAATCCGGCAGTCGGAAACTCACTTCATCCCCTGCCACCTGCGCAACACCCTGCAGCGCAGCGCCCAATGGGGGGCGGTCCGCGTCCTCCCGGAGGAAAGCCCTTCCTACGATGTCCTGGTCACCGGCGAGATCCTGGAATCCGACGGCCAGGAACTCGTATTGAAAATCAAGGCCACCGACGCCAGCGGTCGCCTCTGGTACGAGGAAACCTATCGTCAGGAAGCCACCGGAACGTCATACAAAGACATTGTCCCCTGGGAGCAGGATGCCTATCAGGATCTATACAACACCATTGCCAACGATCTGGCCGCCTATCGCCGGAAACTGCCGCCCGGATCGGTCGATCGGATCCGCTCGATCTCGAAATTGAAATTCGCCCGGGAATTTGCCCCGGAAGCGTTTGCCGACTACCTTGTCGAAAATGAGGCGCAGGAAATGGAACTCAACCGCCTGCCGGCGGACGATGATCCCCAGATGGCCCGCCTGATGGCCATCCGGGAGCGCGATCACATGTACATCGACACGCTCAATCAATACTACGACGGGTTCTACGCCGGCATGTGGCCGGCTTACGAAAACTGGCGCAAACTGGATCTGACCGAACGACTGGCCCGGGAAGAGATCGAAAATTCCGTCTTGCTGCGCAAGGCCGGCGGGGCCCTCCTGGTGGCCCTGGCCATTTTGCTGGAAATCTCCAATTCCGGAGCCGGCAACCTGCTCCAGGGAATGCTGCTGGTTTCCGGGGGTCAGGTCTTCATGAGCGGCATCAACCTCTCCAAGCAAGCGGAAATGCACTCGGCCGCCATTGAGGAGTTGAGTGAATCTTTCGGGGCCGACATGGAACCGGTCAATCTGGAGCTCAAAGGGCAAACCTATGAACTTACCGGTTCGGCCCAGGAACAATACCGTCAATGGCGGGAGCTCTTACGCCAGATCTATCTGCGCGAAACAGGTTTCGGGCCCCGGACCGACAGCGGCCCGGACGTGACCCCGGCCGATTGAGACCCCGGGCTCGCGCCAACCGATGTTTCGTGTACCCGATGGCCGGCACGGCGCCGAGACATCGCTGCCGTTAACAGCAGAATCGTCCGAATCGAAAACATGCCTTCGTCACCCCTTTCACCATTTTGCCAGGATCAAATCCTCAACGACCGTTTTCAGTTGCTTAACTGCCTGGGCCAGGGCGGCATGGGCGAGGTCTGGCTGGCCCATGACCGCGAATTGGAAATCCGCATGGCCGTGAAATTGCTGCACCCCCGCCTGGCGGCGGCCGAGGGGGCGGTCGCTTTCATGAAAAACGAATGCCGGGCCGCGCGCAACCTGGCCCACCCCGACATCGTTCGTATCTTCGACTTTCACCAGCAGGGTGAACTGGCATTTATTTCGATGGAGTGGATCGACGGGCCCACCTTCGATCACTGGCGGCAGGCGGCGACCATCAGCCCGTCGCAGCAATTAAGAGCCCTGACCAAAGTGGCCGGCGCCCTTGATTACGTCCATCGGCAGGGGCTGGTTCACCGCGACGTCAAGGCGCGCAACATCCTGATAGCGCCTTCCGGGAAACCGAAGCTGACGGACTTCGGCATTGTGGGCCTGTTTCGTTTCCAGTCCGGCATGCTGAGCATTCAATCCGGTGGTTCGCAGGCCGGCATGAGCCCCCAGCAGCGTGAAGGCCGCCCTCCCCATCCGGCGGATGACATCTATGCCTTTGGCGTCCTGCTTAACGAAATCCTGAGCGACCGCAGGCCCCACCCCGATCGCCCGATGCCGACCGGGGCAACGGACACGCTGGCACCCGATTTCAGCCCGCTGTCCCCGACGGAAGCGGCTGCTTCCCGTGATTTACTGTCGCTGACGCAACAAATGCTGGCCCGCGCGCGCGACGAACGCCCGGCCAGCATGGCGGTCGTCAAAATGGCACTCGAGGCCGCCCTGGACACCCCTGATGATCACACCCCCCCGCAGGGCGCGACCGAATCTTCAACAACGGAGATCCCCACGGAAATCGCCGCCGAAGGCATTGCACCGCAGCCTTATGCGTTCACAGCCGAAAAACCCGTTCAGTCGGCTAACCGGCAGCGAGCGCTGTTCTGGATCTTTGTGCTGGCCATGGGGGCCGCCGGATTGATTGCCGCCGGGATCGTAATCATCGGTTTTCTGGCCGACCATCCCCTGACCGCCGTATCGCCGGCCACTTTGAAAACGCCGCCCAGGTCCGCACCACCCGAACCGGAAACGACCGCCGGTCGTGCGGCCGTTTCGCCGGCACCCACGACCGCACCAGCTCCCGAAACCCTCGACCTGGTCGAAAAAACGATGGCCCGGTGGCTGCACGTGCAGGCCTTACTGAAAACCGCCCGGGCCGCGGCCTGGGCGCCGGAAAAACTGAGCCGCATTCAGGCGGCGGCCCAACAGGCCGATGCGGCCATGATGAAACGCGCTTACGCCCGGGCGGCGGAAGCTTATGCCACCGCCATTGCCGGCGCTGAATCCCTTCTGGCCGGCAAGGAAGCGTTTTTCGCCTCCCTGATGCAGCAGGGTCAACAAGCCCTCCAGGCGGACCAGCCCGCCGCCGCACGGCCCCATTTCACCCTGGCCCTTAAAATTAAACCGGACGATGCCGGGGCGCGCCGGGGTATTGCGGCGGCCGACCTTCGGGAACAGGTCCTGACGCTGATGGCCTCCGGGCAGTCGCATGAAAGGGAGGGACGCTACGACCTGGCCCTGGCGGACTATGAATCCGCCCTCAAGCGCGACAAAACCGACACCCCGGCCCGCCGAGCGGTCGATCGCCTCAAGGACCAGATTGCGGAAACCCAGTATAACCTCATGGTATCGAAAGGCTTGAGCGCTTTTTACCAGGACCGCTTGAGCGACGCCCGCCGCCACATCCAGGCCGCCCTGCAATACAGACCCGGGGGTCACGAAGCCCGCGAGGCCCTGCGCCAAATCGATGCAGCCGCGCGCGAACAGCGGATCGCCCGTCTGCAACGCCGGGGCCAGAAGGCCGAAACCGGCGAGCAGTGGGATCAGGCCCTGAAAGCCTACGAAGATGTTCTATCCATTGACCCCGCGCTGCAATTCGCCCGCCATGGGGCCGAACGCAGCCGCGAACGCATCCGCCTCGACAAACGCATCCGTTTTTACCTCGATCATCCGGAGGCCCTGTCTTCCGAACGCTATCTGGAAGAAGCCCGCCAGTTGCTCCACAGCATCACGGCCCTGGAACCCCGCGGCCCCCGTCTGGCCGGCCATATCCAAACCCTGCAAGCCGGGATTCAGGCCGCCCAGACCCGTGTCCTCATAACGCTTTTGTCGGACGGCCAGACCGAGGTGGCGGTGCTTCGCGTGGCCCGCCTGGGACGTATCACCCGCCAGAGCCTTGAGCTGCGCCCGGGGACTTACACCATCGTCGGGGCGCGCAACGGCTACAAAGACGTCCGCCAGACCATCCGCATTGAAGCGGATCAAAAAGCCCTGCAGGTATCGATCGCATGCAAAGAAAAGATCTGATTTTCGCCGATGAGGCCTCCGGCCGCCGGCAGGTCACGCCGCTGACGGCCTCCGCCCAGCAGTTCGTTATAAGCGGCCGCGACGAAGATGCCTTTACCCTGCCGAATCTGGCCACGGGGATCGCCGCCGTGATAACGGCCGACCATGAAGTCGTCACGATTCAGGCCGCCAATCGCGAAACACAGCTCTTCATCAACCAGTCCCCTGTCCACCAGGCATCCCGGACACTGGCACCTGGTGATCTGATCCGTATCGGCGGCACCGCCATCGCCTATATGCCCACCGAAACGGCGCACCGGGTCATCGCCCTTGCCGATGCCCCCGGCGACGGGCCCGATCGGTCCGATCAAACCACCCCACCGGGTACGGAGGACCTTCCTGCCGTTACGCCGGTCACGTTCCAGCCCCGAATGCCACCGGCGACGGCGCGGCGACGGCGCGGCGGAC
>JAERRP010000016.1 GCA_016735415.1 Desulfobacterales bacterium
GGCGGCCAGCAAACGCAGCGTTTCAAGCCGGAAGCGTTTTCGGTCGGCTCCCCGCAGATCGATGAAAAGAGGCTCTACCGGAAGATTCTGGAGGGCTGCCGGCAAGCTCTCCTCCAGCTCGCCGCGCAAAAGTACGATGCGGAGTTGGCCGATCCCTTTTTGTTCCAGAAACGTTTCAACTTCCAGGTTGATGTACTCCGACTTGGCAGAAGGGGAAGCAAGGAGGATGAGCTGGTTGGCTTTTGAGATTTGTTCGACAAGCTCGTCGGGTAGCGAAGCCGCAGTGGTCATGAGTTCCACGTCGCGAAAAACCCGAAGCCGGCGAGACAAGCCCGAAGCGTGCGGGGGGCGATATGTGCGTAGCCGCCGACTGATCCGTTCGGCGATGCGCCGGTCGTCATGGCTGTAGCTCAGGAAGGCGTCATAGGACTGAGTCATGTCCATCTCGTACCATACGAACAATTTTGGGCGCTGCCCATCACTCACCGGATGAAAACGCCGAATAGTTTGAAGAGGTGGATTCTATGGATTTAAGATGTCACGATCGTGTCTGATTCAGAAATGAGGATTTTTTGTTCTGATAGGGCCGCAGCGGGGTTGCGCTGAGGCGTAAACTTGTACGCCGCAGCCGGAAACCCGCGGAGAACGCAGAGCAGGGCAAAAAAGACCATTTCTGGACGGACACCAGGTAACAGGCCGTTGAGACCTGATCCCTTTCCATTATTAATGCGAATCGATTTGAATCAGTATCGGCGGTGTGCCCTGAAGGAGAAAAATATGTTGTCGGGCCGCGGCTGAAGCACCGACATGGCCGCCTGGACGATTATGACGAAGGCCTAAAACTTGAACATGTTGATGGCCTCGGGGTCTAACCTTCAAAGAGGTTCTCGACCGCGTCAACCACTTTTTCGAGTTCATTCATCGATGCAATGCGCAGGATCTGGACATCGCTGACATGCTCGGAGATTTCCACTGATCCTAACAGGACCGGCAGGAGTTTGCCCCTGATCCCCTCATCACTGGCCAGCATGCGCGAAATCACGGTGCCGATGTATTCCGATGTCCCTGGTGAGATGAAGACCACATTCAGGTCGGCGAGCTCGATATTCTTTTTTAATTCGTATTGCCAATCGGTTCCGGCAGCGACATCCACCATGGCCGTGGCGGTTACGCGGTACCCTTTGGCGATCAGCAGACTTGCCAGGCGATTGGCAACCGGGCCGTCGGCCATGGAATGCGACAGGAATACCTTGCCCTTGGCATCTTGCCGTGCCTGCTGTTTGGCGGCGGCGTCGAATTGCAGCCAGTGATTGAGCGTCAGGGTTTCGCCGCCGGTCAACGCTACTTCGGCCTTGATATTGAACTCGCCCCATCCACTGCCGGACAGTTTGAAGTTGGAGGACTTGTCCGCGACCATATGAATGGGATTGCTGAAGGTCGGGTGAAGGAAGTACGTTACGGATTCAACCTGGCCTTCCTCCACGGCCGGACCATCAAGCCATACATTCCAGCCCCAGTTGCGATTGCCGCGGTAATTCGAATCATTGACCAGTTTGAGATTTTCCGTTGGATTCGCCATCTCATTTTTCCTTAAGATCTGCAGAAACCCACTGGGGTGTATTGATTGACTCCGCACAGCTATTGTCTGAGCGGGTCTGTATTTGTATCAGGGCATCATCAGGCACATTGGGCAAATCGAGAAAACAGCCTCCGGGTTCCTGGGAGAGGGATATTTCCTGCCAGCACGAATACGACCCACTGCTGTAGAACCGATAGCGCCATTTCGCATCGGTGCCAAAGTCTTCGGCAATCTTGCTCGGTTGAACTTTCAATTTGACCAGCCGGCCTGATTCTTCCTTCCAGACACCCAATGTCGCTGAAAGTCGGAGAAAGGCCGTCAGGCTGTCCGCAGGGTTATAGGGAATGTATTCGTTGTGCTGATACATACCACCGGTCGCGACACCCGTTTCGATCATGGTGATCGCGCGCATTTTTTTGCTCCGGGCATGGCCGTATTCATCCTGCACCCACTGATGTGTAGTCCATTCGCCGTTGGCCAGTTGATCCCTGCAGGTCATCAGGGCTATGAGCGCGTCGCTTTCTTCGATCAGCTTTCTGATCTTGTCCGTCAAAGGACCGCCCCCGAGGGCCGCGCCGCTGGTTAGATCGAGCCCATGACTCCGGAGCAAACCTTCCACGCGGTTGGCCAGTTGCCGATCCGGAGAGTTAAAGTCATCTGAAAAATGAAAGGACACGAATACTTTTCGCATGGCCTATCTCATAGCAATGTTTGACGTTTAGATTGAAAGGCGCTGGGGTTAGTGCCTGCGGCCTCTGGGCGCCACGTTCCGGTATGAATTCCTTAGTTTGAATGATAGCGAGTTGAAAGGATCCAGGCCCCAAATCGATGCGGCCCGGCAAAACGCTATTGAACTTCGAATGATTTGCAAGGTGATGCCGTGTGCGCTTCAGCTCCGGTGGCGTGTCCGGTGCAACGGTACGTGGATATCGACTTGAGGTGAGAAACCGGTCAGGGTTGTTTATGCATAAGCCCAAATGGACTTGGATTGTCAAGCCTTATTGCGATGGTGGGGCCGGAAACACCTCTGCGATGTGGGTTCAGGACAACCTATCGAGTCCGTATTGGTATGCATCGCCAACGGTCACGAGTTTTTCAGCTTCATCATCGGGAATCTCTATACTATATTTTTCTTCAAAATGGATAATCAATTCAACGGCATCCAATGAATCGGCCCCGAGATCATCGAAAAAATTTGCCTGCGTTGTTATTTTATCGGGATCAACGCCAAGTATTTCGGCAATTATCTCTACCAAATCATCCCACAGTTTTCTTTCCTGTTGCTGCGTTATGTAATTTTCTGGCTTTATCTTCGGAACATTAACTTTGGAAGTATCCGGCCTATTCGTCTTGCGTGCTCGCGGAGGGACAGAATCATTTTCCATTTTAAAGATTCTTATCAGTAACACCAAAGAGGTGTCATATTTTCCCGTGAAATCTATGTACTGTATCCGTCTTAAGCGAAATGGAATTTTGCATGAACGGTACAGAACCGGAACTATTTTCTTCCTTTCCTCTAATGCGAAAGCTAACTCATCCATTACGTTGAAAGAACCAACTGAGTCCGGAGACAAAAGAATTATAAAACATCCGCAAGCCTCCATAGCCTTTTCAATACTGCGATCCCAGCGCATACCGGCCGTTATGTCTATTTGGTCAATCCAAATATTTAAGCCCGCAGATCTCAGATCCTGCGCCAACTTTAAGGCAAATTCAGAATCCTCACGAGAGTAGCTAAGAAAGGTTAATGGCTCTTCAATTCCGGCCATGCGAACTCCCCTGCATTTCCATTTTTTGAATTTCCGCTATATTGATAAGGCAGATGCAACATTCCCCTTATTGAATACCAAGGCTTTTATTAAAGAAAATTCTGATTGTTTAATTTCAATAGCTTGAACATGATTTCGCAAAAATGGATTTAAACTTTAGTATTATAGGACTTCAGATAAATCAAGAGAGGCCAGGAGAAGGGCGAAGGTTTGGCGTGGTAATAAAAGGTTCCAGCCTGTCAGTGCTAAAGGAGACAGTTAGTGTCCATTCCGAAATGGTAGATTTTTGTTCTGGCCAAGGCCGCAGCGATTTTGAAACCGCAGATGTAGCCAGGCTACGTCGAGGATTTCAAAAGAGCGAGAACACTGGCCTGGGCCGAAAGATGCCTTTTATGGATGGGCACTAGTTATATGTGAATAGGCATCCCCAGCACTTCCCCAAGTTGTCCCATGCCCTTTTAATCAAGGTAGCCGCTGCCGATCGCCGAAAAAGGGAGGTCCAGTCCCAGGTTGGGCACCTGCTTGCCGATCCAGGCGATGAAGGTGTTGCTGTTGGGACCCGGAAAGGCCTTGTAGGTTGTTTTCCAGGGGTAGGCCTGGGCCGCCTTGTCGACGGCATCGATCAGCCCGTCGACCCCAGCGCCCCGGTGTTCTTTGAGAATTCGGGGTTTCTCGCCGAACCAATAGCGGTCGGGGACATCCTGGAAAACCCTCATTACGGGATGGCCGTGATAGCCGCGCCAACCGACAACATCGTATACCGTGTAGGAGGCTTCGCCGGTTCTCTTGACGGCGATCCAGGTGTGAATGGCAAACCAGCCGCGCCAGCTCCACGCAGCGGCGCCGTAGACCTGTAAAACCGCTTCATTGGTAACGGAAGGGTCCGGCGCGATCCCGGCAGATTCACGGCTGGCAGTGCGCCAGTCTTTTCCGGAAGAACAGTTCGAAAAAATCAATCCCATCAAGGCCAAAGCCAGCAGCCGCTTTTTCTTGTTTAGCAGTAGTCGTTTCATAACATCACTTTTTTATATCGAATTGGTATCAGCGCAAAAGATGCTCAACCGATGCAAGGATGAGAAGCATGCGGCCCTCCTTTTATTCGGCAAAGCCTTCCAGGGCTTTTTAATCAACCCATCCTGATCCTCTTCAACAGGTTACATAATAATCACATTTGTCGCTAAGACCAGATACCAACTGGTGTCCGTCCAGAAATGGGCTTTTTTGCCCTGTTAGGCAGGTCGCAGCGGGTTTCCGGCTGCGGCGTCCAAAATACGCCTCACCGCAACCCCGCTGCGGCCGTATCAGAACGATAAAGGCCTGCCGCTATGGCAAGCCTTTTATTTTCGGTGACGTCCCCAAGGGGATGCAACCCCTGTCGACGGCGTGAAAGTGCC
>JAERRP010000502.1 GCA_016735415.1 Desulfobacterales bacterium
GGTTGGGTCCGCCAGTTCCGCGGCCTGTTCCTCCCGCTGAATCCGCTGGAGAAAAACCTGCAGATTATCCTGAAGCCACTGCCAGTCCTCCTCTCCGATCGGAACCAGCTTGGCGTCTCCCTGGCTGTAGCCGCCGTGCGGACCGCGGAAAAAGACCTTGCCGCCCACCATGCCGACAAATGGACGGTAGCCCAGCACATTGTCCGGGGTCTGGCCATCCACCCCGCAGATCACTGCAATCCCGCCGGCCATGAATTCGCCGAAATAGTCGCCCACCGATCCCAGCACCCAGAGCTCGGGGGGCCTGAAACGCGGATTGCTTTTGGTCATGGTCATGCCGCGGGCGCCGATATTTCCGGCCACCCGGACGGTGCCCTGGGCCATGGCATTGGCGGTGCCGTTGCCGGCATGGCCGTGGACGATGATCTCGGCTCCGGCATTGAGCCAGCCGGTATCGTCCGAGGCCGGTCCATGGACCTCGATGGTGGTGTTGGCAAATCCCATCGAACTTATCCGCTGGCCCGGCGCCCCTTCCACCCGGACATGCACTTTCGTGTCGCCGGCTTTCCACAGGCGCCCCCCGATCCCATGCTGACCTAAGGCCAGGATCTTGAGGTTGTGCTCGCCGCTGGCGACGGCCTCCTGGATCTTTTCTTCCAGCACCCGCGACTCGATGCGCTCGCCGTCCTGCTGCCCGCTTATTATATGAAAAATGTTTTGATCCTGATTGGCTTCACTGCTCATCAACATCTCCATGGCGATTCAATGTCAACCCGCTCCGACTCAAGTGCCCTGTCATACGCCAACGGACGCATTTTACGCGTCCTTTGGCGTCCCTGCTGTGTTGCGACTTCAGTTACATAGCGCGGTTATGCGCCATCGACGCGCCGTCAGGAACACCCAATGACTTCGCAATCTTACGCCATTTGTCACATGACAGGACACTATGGTTATCAGACCACATAGTTTATCTGCAGGCGTTCGGCCGCATTTTTATCGGCAATTCCCAGGGCGTCGGACATGCCGATCGGCAGCGACGTCGAGCGTCCCAGCGGTGCCATGATTTTTCTTAGTTCGGTATCGAAAGTCAGGAAAACGTCCACCACCCGTTCGGCCACCTGTTCGACATCCAGACGCCGGTAAAGCCGCGGGTCCTGAGACGTGATCCCTTTGGGGCACAGACCGATGTTGCAGATGTTGCAACGGTCGGTTTCGGAACCCAGGCATCCGGCTGCCGCCTGCATGATGTATTTACCGATCTGAACGGCGCTGGCCCCCAGCATGATCAGGGCGGCCGCGTTGGCGGCCAGGCTGCCGGTTTTGCCGATACCGCCGCCGGCGATGATCGGGATTTCGTTCTGCATGCCGACTTTGGCCAGGTTGAGATAGCCATCCCGGATGTTACTGGCGATGGGGTACCCCATGTGGTTCATGGAAACGTTGTAGGCCGCACCGGTGCCGCCGTCCTCACCGTCAATGGCCAGGGCGGCCGCGTAGGGATTGCGCGTCAGGTTGTTCAGCACGGCCAGGGCCGTCGTGGTTCCGGAGATCTTGGGATAGACCGGCACACGGAAGCCCCAGGCCATGTACATGGACTGGATCATTTTGGCCACGGACTCTTCGATGGAGTATTGGGTCTGGTGCGTGGGCGGGCTCGGCAGGCTGATTCCCTCGGGGACGCCGCGGATGGCCGCGATCAGCTTGTTGACCTTGTACCACATGAGCAGTCCGCCGTCGCCCGGCTTGGCGCCCTGGCCGTATTTGATCTCCACGGCGCAGGGATCGACCTTCATCTCGGGAATGGCATGAATGATTTCATCCCAGCCGAAATAGCCGCTGGCAATTTGAAGGATCACATACTTGAGGAAGCGCGAGCGCAGGAGGCGTGGGGGGCAACCGCCTTCACCGGTGCAGATGCGCACGGGCATGCCGAGTTCCTCATTCAGGTAGGCCACCCCCATCTGCAAACCTTCCCACATGTTGGGCGAAAGCGCCCCGAAGGACATCCCGCCGATCATGAGCGGATAGATTTCCCGAACCGGTGGGGTCCAGCCGTTCTCCGCCATAAATTTCAGATTCTGCTCCGGTGGGAGAATACGGCCCAGCAGGGTTCGCAGCTCAAATTCATGCCGGCCGGCGTCCAGGGCCGGATCGGTCAGCATGGAAATACGGATGAACTTGATCTGGTTCAGCAGGCTGCCGGGATCGTTGCGCCGCCCGCCGCGTCGGCGGGCCTGGCCGCCGCGATCGATGTGCATGCGCAGCTTGTCGATCTCGTCGCCATGCATGGGGATGATGGCATCGTTGGGGCAGACCATGTTGCACATGGCGCAGCCCACGCAGGCGTACGATGGATCGGTTTTCTGTCGAATTCCGTAATAGAGTTGGTATTTGTTTTCGGGGGCTTCCAGGATACCCACCGCCGGCGCCACCTGACGCTTGCGGAAAACGCCGAGTTCGATAGCGTTCACCGGGCAGGCGGCCGTGCAGCGGCCGCAAAGCGAACACTTGTCCTTGTCCCACACGATCTGCCAGGGCAAATCCTTGATGCTCAGTGAGAAAGGTGCAATGGGGCCTTCTGGCTGCATATTTTAACCTCCTGACGATCCGCGTTCACGATGGCGGTGTCTAAGTGCATGGGTTGGAAATCCATGGTCTTGTCGCGCTCCGGGATGGCGGCATCCAGGCCGCACAGTTCCGAGGAGAAGGCATAACACCCCGGGCGCCCGCCCACCACGCCGGGCCGCAGCTTTTTACGGTCCTGGACCATGAACAGGCTGTGGTCGGGCAGCGATCCGATCACGCAGTTGGGCCCGTCGATGATGAGTTTGCGGCAGGTCTGCTTGAGGCCCGTTAAAAGCTGGTGGTTGGGGTGCTGGTGGAGATCATCGTCCTGCAGCGGAGTGATGATATGCTTGTAAGCCTCCACGCCCAGCCCCAGACGGTTGACGGCAAAATGCAGGATATGGGTGAAGACCTCGGAATCGGACTGGTAGCCGGCATAGCCGGGGAAACCGCGCGAGACCAGATATTCGCGGATCGGTATGAAGGCCGTGTTCTCACCGTTGGTCATGGTGGAATACCCCTGGATAAAAAAGGGATGGCAGGCGTAAAGGTTGATGGCGTAATTGGTATTCTGGCGTCCCTGGGCCATGATGATCCGGGCCCGCAGTTCCTTGCGGTCCAGCATCAAATACCGGGCCACCTGCAAGGGGTCGCCGATTTCCTTGATCATGATGACGTCCGGCCAGAACGAAAAAACGATCATATCGCCGGTTTCCTCCCCCATGGCCCTCAGGGTCAGGCGCGTTTCCAGAAGGCGGCGGTAGAGCTCGCTCTGGGCCAGTCCGTCCCAGTCTTCAGGATATTCATAGGCGCGCACCAGGTAGATATCCCGGCGCGGCACACCCGGAGGCGGGGTCTTGGGCACCTTGATGGAAATCTTGTATTTGGTCATGAAGCCCAGATCCATCATATGGGTATCCAGACGCCGGAGCCCGGCCTCGCTGAATATGCCGGAAAGAATCGGAGCATCCTTGATCTCTTCGAAGGGCCCGGCCAGATCCCGTAAAAAAAGCCCCACGCCGGAGCCGTCGTGTCCTTCCCGCATCACATCCAGGGCCTGAAGTGCGGCCATGGGCGAGAGCGGATCCTGGCTGGTAATGGCAAACAATCGGCACATAAACGCTGATCCTCCCTGGCGAAATTGGAATGAAACGTTGCGGCGTCTCCCCCCTCCCTTGCAAGCGGCAACTATCCCAGGCGCTCCTCGGCCTTTGACATTGCTGCATCGGTCATGCCGGGATGGAAAAGGCCCCACCGGTCACACACGGATAGGCTGCCACTTCACCTTTCAACTGGCAACGCAATAGGCATGCCACAAAGAGAATGGCGGAAATTTAAAGCCATATCAATAGGTTGTTGCTGGCGGAACCCCTGGAGGGACTCGCATGAATATCGGGAATAGACAAATTTGTCATTTTCTTAAAGAGTTTCTTACAAATTTGTTTGCCCCGGTATCAACCTAAATTTATCCACATTTTCGAGAATATATCCCTGTAAATACAAAATGGAAACCAAAACCTTAACTGATTCCCAGCCTGACAATCAAGGAGTAAATGCCATTCCGTCCGAGGGACCCGCCCGCGCTGACCTGTTTACTCCGCCACCGTTTTTCGGTATACCGTCATCCAGTAACGCCGAAAACCGTCCGCGGCCCGAGTGCCGCCCCCATTCTTCGGCGGCCCCGAACAAGCACATCGACATGTTAAGGACCAGGCACCATGAAATTGACCCCCAAAGGTATTGTCATTGCCAGCGGCTTGAACCGCCGGGAATTCCTGCGCTGCAGTGCTCTGGCCGCGGCCGGCTGGATGGCCGGCTGTGCCACCAATCCCGTGACCGGCAAGTCCCAGTTCATGCTCATTTCCGAACAGGAAGAAATCGAGGTGGACCGCAAGAACTCGCCCTATCAGCTCTCGGCCGATTACGGGTCGACCCAGGACCGCAGACTCAATGATTACATCGCCCGGACCGGGAAACGGCTGGTTCCGGCCACCCACCGGCCCCAGATGCCGTATCGTTTCGAGGTGGTGAACGCCACCTATATCAACGCTTATGCTTTCCCCGGCGGAACCATCGCGACCACCCGCGGTATTCTTTTGAAGCTTGATAATGAAGCTGAGCTGGCATCTTTGCTGGGCCATGAACTGGGGCACGTCAATGCCCGCCATACGGCCCAGCAAATGTCCAAAGCCGCCCTGACCCAGACCCTGGTGGGCGGGGCCTCCACGCTGGCCGGCGGTCAGGGCTCAATTTTCGGTGATCTCGCGGGCCAACTGGGTTCCATCGGGGCCGGTGCCCTGCTGGCCGTCTACAGTCGCGACAACGAGCGCGAGGCCGATGCTCTGGGGCTGCGCTACATGGCCGCGGCCGGCTACAATCCGGATGGCTTCGAAGGGCTGATGGACATGCTGCGCGCCTTGAACCGCCATCGTGCCAATGCGGTCGAATTGCTGTTTGCCACCCATCCCATGAGTGAAGAACGCTACCAGAACAGCATTAAGGCCATTCATACCGATTATCCGGAAAGGTCCGGCAAACCCCTTTACCGTGAACGCTACCAGGATCATACGGCCGGACTGCGCCGAATCGCCGGCGCCATCGAGGCCATGCAAAACGGCGAGAAAGAAATGGCCGGAAAAAAATACGAGGCCGCCGAGGAGCAGTTCCAGCAGGCCCTGGAAAAAGCCCCCCGGGACTACACGGCGCATTTGCTCATGGCCAAATGCCAGTACGTTCAGAAACGCTACGACCGCGCTGAGCAATATGCCCGCGAAGCCAGCCAGATTTTTCCCCGGGAACCCCAGGCCCATCTGTTGATGGGGTTTGCCCGACTCGACAACGGAAAATATGCCGAGGCCTACAATGACTTTGAAAGCTATGACCGTATGCTGCCGGATAATCCGGATCTTCTTTTTCTGAAAGGCCTGGCCCGGGAAGGTATGCAGCGGCAGGAAGAGGCCGCCCGCTTTTACATCGCTTATCTGAAGGTCGTTCCCCAGGGCCCCCAGGCCCGGCACGCCTATCAGCGACTGGTGGACTGGGGCTATATCCGCCCCTGAGAAGCCGTTGCGGCCATCGTCGCCCCGCGGGAGATGCCGACGGCGGCCGCCGTTTCCTCCCGCGAGGATAATCCAAGCACATGACAAGATCGCCTCAAAACCTGGAAGCCGACATCGAAGCCAAATGGCAGGCCTTCTGCCAGGCCGCTTCACAAAGCAACGTCACGATTCCCTCCGGAGCGGGTATCGCAGCCGAAATCCGGCGCACCCTGGGATTCAGCGAATTCATCGCCCGCAACGCCGTTCGGTCGCCGGAGTGGGTGGCCGCGTTGATCCAGGCCGGCGAACTGGAGAGGCCCCGGGACCGGCGCGTGGATCAGCGCCGCCTGGAGGCCCTGGTCAATGGCGACGCCGAAGCGGCTGAAACCGTACTTTCGGCGAACCTGCGTCGGTTCCGGCGGGAAGAGATGCTGCGCATCGCCTGGCGCGACCTGGCCGGCCGGGCACCGCTAGAAGAAATTCTATCCGAATTATCCCACCTGGCCGATGTCTGTATCAACGGTGCTTTGCGCATTCTGCACGAGGGGCTTTGCCGGTCGTATGGCCGTCCGGCGGGTTCCGACGGCCAGCCCCTGAAGATGGTGGTGGTCGGCATGGGTAAGCTCGGCGCCCGGGAGTTGAATTTTTCCTCGGATGTCGATCTCATTTTTGCCTTTGCCGAACGGGGCCACACCATCGGAACCGACACGCCCATATCCAACGATGATTTTTTCACGCGTCTGGCCCGCCGGCTCATCCAGACCCTGAGCCAGGTCCGGCCCGACGGTTTTGTCTTCCGGGTGGATACCGGGTTGCGCCCCTTCGGCGAAAGCGGACCGCTGGTCATGAGCTTCAACGCCATGGAAAGCTATTACCAGAGCCAGGGGCGTGAATGGGAGCGCTACGCCTGGATCAAGGCCCGCATTGTGGCCGGCGACCGCGCGGACGGCCAAACCCTGCTGGCCTTACTGAAACCCTTTGTCTACCGGCGCTACCTGGACTTCGGTGTGTTCGAATCGCTGCGCGACATGAAAGACAGAATCGCCCTGGAAGTCCGACGCAAAGGCATGGACCACGACGTCAAGCTCGGGGCCGGGGGTATTCGCGAAATCGAGTTTTTCGGACAGTTTTTCCAGCTGATTCGCGGCGGTGTCATCCCTGCTCTGCAGGAACGCCGCATCTTACGGGTTCTGGCGCTGCTGGCCCGGCAGGGTTACATTTCCCCGGATATCCGGGACCGCCTTGCGGCGGCCTATGTCTTTCTGCGCCGGGTTGAGCACCGCCTGCAGGCGTTCGCCGACCGGCAGACCCACTTTTTGCCGTCCGAGCCGCTGGAACGCGAACGTCTGGCCCGGGCGATGGATTTTGACGATACCGAGGCGTTTGAAAAAGCCCTGCAGACCCATCGTGAATTGGTGCATCAGCAGTTCAGCACCCTGCTGGAAAGCGAGCGTGACCCACCCGCGGCGGGAAAAGACCGGTCGGACCTCAAGCCGTTTGCCGGTGTGTGGCAGGAGGCCATGGATGCCGCCCAGGCCAACGCTTTTCTGATCAAGGCCGGGTTCGAGCACCCTTCCGAAATCCTGGCCCGGCTGCAGTATCTGCGCAAGCAAACCCACAGGGCCAAAATCAGCCCGGAAGGCCGCCGTCGTCTTGATCGACTGATACCGCAGATGTTGCAGACCGCCGCCGAGGCCGGGAAACCCGACCAGACCGTCCACCGGATTGTGGACATTCTGGTCAGTATCGGCCGGCGGGCCACTTACCTGGCCCTGCTGGCCGAAAATCCGCCGGTCCTGCGCCATCTGGTCCAGCTGGCCGGGGCCAGTCATTTCATCGCCACGCTGATTGCCCGCCGACCCGTTCTGCTGGACGAGCTGCTCGACCCGCGTACGCTTTACGCCCCTCCCGGAAGAGACGAACTGGAAGCGGAGTTGCGCACGCTGGTGACCAAAACGCCTCCGGACGACCTTGAATTTCTGATCGAATCCATTTGTATTTTTCGGCAGGTCAACACCCTGCGGGTGGCGGCGGCCGACGTTACCGGGGCCCTGCCCCTCATGCGCGTCAGTGATCACCTCTCGGAGCTGGCGGAAGTCATCCTCCAGGAAGTGGTCGGGCTGGCCTGGACGCATTTGGTGGCCAAACACGGCCAACCCACCGGTCTCCCGGGGGAAACGCCTTTTGAGAAGGGCTTCGGGGTGGTGGCCTATGGCAAGCTGGGCGGTTTTGAGCTGGGCTACGGTTCCGATCTGGACCTTGTTTTTCTGTATACCGCCGACAAAGGCACCACCCAGGGGGGGGGCAGGCCCATCGACAACAGCCAGTTTTTTGCCCGCCTGGGCCAGCGCGTCATTCATATGCTCACCACCCACACCCGCGCCGGCCGCATCTATGAAACGGACATGCGGCTGCGCCCCAGCGGAAGCTCGGGACCGCTGGTCAGCCATATGGACGCCTATGTGAAATACTTGCTCGAAGAGGCCTGGACCTGGGAGCAGCAGGCCCTGATCCGG
>JAERRP010000541.1 GCA_016735415.1 Desulfobacterales bacterium
AGCACCATGGCGAACATAGTCAGCATGTTGATGGAAAACCCGAAAAGCCCCAGAACCGCGAAGGTTCCCAGGATCACCACCGGCACCGCGATGGTGGGGATAAGGGTGGCCCGGAAGGTCCCCATGAAAAGATACATGATCACAAAGACCAGCAGGACCGCTTCAAAAAGGGTCTTGACCACCTCGTCGATCGCCACCTGGGTAAAGGGGGTGGTATCGTAGGGATAAATCGCTTTCAGGCCGGGAGGGAAGTAGCGGCTCATCTCTTCCAGTTTCTGCTTGACGGCATCGGCCGTATCCAGTGCATTGGCGCCGGCGGCCTGCCGGATGGCCATGGCGGCGGAGGATTTGCCATTGTAATTGGCTATGACATCGTAACGCTCAGTCCCCAGTTCCGTCCGTCCGATGTCCTTGATGCGGACCACGGACCCGTCCGGATTGGTGCGGATGGGGATGGCGGCAAACTCCTCCGGGGTCTGGAGCAGATGCTGGACGATGATGGCGGCGTTCAGGCGCTGGCCTTTCATGGCCGGCACCCCGCCGAACTGGCCGGCGGAGACCTCCACATTGTAAGCCCGCAGCGCCATGATGACATCTTCCATGGTCAGGTGGTAACTGGTGAGCTTATCGGGGTTGACCCAGACCCGCATGGCATACTGGGTGCCGAAATTCTCTACTTCGCCAACACCCGGCACCCGCGACAGGATCTTCTCCAGATTGGATTGCGCATAGTCCCGCAAGGCTTCGCCGTCCATGCTGCCGTCTTCCGACACCAGTCCCACGATCAGCAAGAAGTTCCTGGTCGATTTGCTGACCTTGACCCCCTGGCGCTGGACCACATCGGGCAGGCTGGCCATGGCGAGCTGAAGCTTGTTCTGCACTTTGGACCAGGCGAGATCCGGATCGGTCCCGGGAGCAAAGGTCAGCTCGATGCGGGACGCGCCGGATGAAGAACTGGTGCCGGCGAGGTAGATCATATCGTCCAGACCGGTCATCTTCTGCTCAATAATCTGGGTGACGGTATTTTCAACGGTCTCCCCCGAGGCCCCGGGAAAAAAGGCATCGATGGCGATGGACGGTGGCGCGATGGGCGGATACTGCGATATGGGCAGGTTGTAGATCGCCAGCCCACCGGCTGTCATCATGACAATGGCGATGACCCAGGCAAAGACCGGTCGGTCCAGAAAAAATTTGGATAGCATCACACGCCTCCGTTAATTCGATTCCGCCGTCGGCTGGGCCGCAATTGCCGGTGTAATCCCACTCTCTTTAAAAGGGGCAGCCTTCACGGTTGTACCGGGCCGTAACCTTTGCATTCCTTCGACGATCACCCGGTCGCCGGGAGCAAGGCCTGCCGAGACGAGCCACTTGTCGCCGATGGCCCGGTCAAGGGTGAGCATACGCAGCCCGACCTTGCTTTCAGCATCCACGATCAACGCGAAAGGATTACCCTTGTGATCACGGGACACACCCTGCTGAGGAATAAGGATGGCCTGTTTATTGAGGCCTTCTTTAATTACCGCCCGGACGAACATGCCCGGCAGGAGAACGCCTTTTGGATTGGGAAAAACAACCCGCAGGATGACGGATCCGGTCGTCGGGTCCACCGTGACATCGCTGAATTGCAGCGTTCCTTCCAGTGGATAGGCCGTATCGTCTTCCAGGATGAGCTTAACCTTGTTCTGGTCCGTTTCCTCGTGATTGAGGCCGCCGTCTTTCAAACGCAGCAGTTCGGTGGTGGATTGGGGTACATCCGCATAAATGGGATCCAGTTGTTGAATGGTTGCCAGGGGCACAGGCTGATACGCCGTCACGATAGCACCCTCGGTCACATTGGATCTGCCGATGCGGCCGGAGATGGGAGCGGTGACACGGCAGTATCCCAGATTGATGCGGACCGTTTTTTGTGCCGCTTCCGCCTGCTGGATAGTCGCCTCGGCCGCAGCCACCGCTTGCCGGCTGCTTTCCACCTGCGCCTCGGCGGCCCGTAGCGTGGACTCGGCCACTTTGGCCTCGGTCACGGCCTGGTCAACCTCGATGGCGGAAACGACTTTATCTTTGATGGCTTCCTCGTATCGCCGACGGTTCGTCCGGGCGAGTTCCAGGGTAACCTGCAGCCGCGCGATGTCGGCAATACTCGCTTTCAGTGCGGCCCGTGCCTGGTCGGCCGCCTTTCGCATGGCAAGGTGGTTCGCCCTGGCATTGTCGAGTGCCGCCTGAAAGGGAGCGGGATCAATCTGATAGAGCACCTGACCGGCTTTGACATCGGAACCTTCAGCAAACAGGCGTTTTAGGATCAGGCCACTAACCTGGGGCCGGATTTCCGCAGTGCGGTATGCGGATGTCCGACCCGGCAATTCAATGGTCAGCATGACCTTCTGGGGTTGGACCGTCACGGTGGTCACCTCCGGCACAGGGGGCGGGGGCGGGGATTGATGCCGGCGATCGCAGCTTACTGCCAGGAAGCCGGATAACAAGGCTGCTGCCAGTAGCGTTATCGGAACCATCCGGTTGAGGAGTCGCATGGGTGTTTTTTCCTCTTGTTGACAAATTCAACCATTTATCTTAAATTGTTATTTTAAATAATCATTTTAGTTCACAATAAGGGGATATGTCAAACAGTTATTTTAAATAACTATATTAGTGGATCCTCTATCAGCAGTTTTATTGTAGTATTAAGGCTCAGGAGTAATCCCGTGACCAAACGAGAAGACGGCAAAGAAACCCGTTGGAGGCTGTTGAACGCAGCCTGCGAAGTGTTCGCCCAAAAAGGGTACCGTGATGCCAAGGTGGCGGATATATGCAACCGGGCCGGCGCCAACATAGCCTCCGTGAATTACTATTTCAGAGACAAAGCCAGCCTATACGCCGAGACCTGGCGATACGCCTTTCAACAATTTGAAGAACCTGCCTTTTCGGAGTTGGCGGACGGCTCACCGCAGGAGCGGCTGAGAGGCTATATCCAAACCCTCATGAAAAATTTCACCACGAAAAGGGGGCTGGGATATTTCAGCCGCCTCTACCTGATGGAAATCGTTAATCCTACCGGGTTGATCAAGGATGACTGGCGTGAGTTGATCGATCCCCAGAGGCGAAAGCTGCATGATATTATCCGCGAGATTATGGGGCAAGAAGCTGATGATCAAAGCGTACTGTTTTGCGAATTGAGTATTGTCAACCAGTGCCGTATCCTTATGACCATCAAGGAAGACGACTTGGAATATCTATTGGAACGAACCTTTGGCCCGAAACTAATCAAGCGTCTGGCTGATCATATCGCTGACTTTTCCCTGGCAGGGATTCGAGCGGTTGGCAAACGAAAGACATGATCCTGCCGTAGGCCGCGACGCTGGCGGCCACCGAAAGGTTGGCGAGGGCGCCTCTGCGAAATTCGGTTATCATGATCACGCTCCGTTAATGCTGAGTGTCCGTCCATTCAGGGGGACGGCGTTCCAATACTGGCTGCTTCCCAGATAAATTCCCGCTCGGCTGGATACCGTCCGAACGCTAAAAAAAATCTTTTCGGGATGGATGCTCATATTGACAAGGCCTCTTTAGCATAATTCGACGTCATGACAACAGGCACAGAAAATAAAAAATTGCAGGAAGTGATAGACCACGATCTGCGCACCTATATACACTATGGGATTTGTAGCATGTAAT
>JAERRP010000437.1 GCA_016735415.1 Desulfobacterales bacterium
TGATATTTCATTCTCCTGCCACCTTCCTTTTCTGAGTCTATAGTTTCAGATGCTGTATCGAATTCAAAGAACACGTTTGGATTCTTTCGTATAAGGTCAATCTTTTGACCTTTTAAAGTACCATGAAAATAGAGAACATTGTCGTGAAAGCCGAAACAGAGGGGAACAATATATGGTTTGTTTCCGTTAACCATACCGAGTCTGCAGACATTGGCTTTTTTAATAATGGTTTTAATGCCAGATTCATCAGAGATTTCTTTATCTTTTCTTCTCATGCTTTATCATTCCTTTTTTCGCTTCGCATAACCGGCTGGCAATGGCGCGCAACAAATTACCAGTCCGAGTTGATGCGGTTATGCCCAATGAGTATCTGACTGTGACAGATATGCAGTTATCCCATCCAGAGGGATATCAGCTTCCGGAAGCTTTCTAATCGGTTCTGGATTCGACTAATTTGTTTCTTCAACTTACGATTTGATTTTTTAGTTTATATGGCTTGGGTATTGTGCGTTGTTCCAGACGGGTGATGTTCAATTCCAGCTATGAGAAATAGATCGTTTTCAGGTACTATGTCAATGCAAGGTACAAGGTTTAGAATGTTCCCCGCACGTCACAAAAAAGCAGGGCCCTGTATGATCCTGCTTCCACTCACCGACCAATTGTTAAGATTGATGGATTGTTATTTTTTTACGTGTCCATCAAGATTGTTTTTTCAATTTCTTTGCCCCGGCCCCGACAAGTCCGACAAGGCCCATACTTAAGAGAAGCATGGTTGAGGGTTCGGGTACCGAAGTCGGCGATTCGGTCCATTCACCGACCACTATTCCCTTAGTGCCCGGACGTGCATCAATTTGAAAAATCCCATCGGTGACGGCTATATCTGTCCATTCCGGTAATGTGATGTCGAAATGAACACCATGGGCATAGGTTCCGCCTATTCCAAGAAAGGATGGCTGCCAGCCCGGGTTTAAGGTGTCGCCACTATCAAAATAACTAAAGTGGACGGCGTCCGCATTCGCAACCGACGCTCCATTTTTTGACATTTGAAACGCTCTCATTTAAGTAGGAATAATTTATCCCTTGGGAGAAGGGAGTCCGTTATGACCGACTACGATGCCGTCGTGATCGGGGCCGGCAACGGCGGCTTGACCGCTGCGCTGACACTGGCCGGGCAGGGTGCCGCGACACTGCTGCTGGAGCGGCACAACATTCCCGGCGGCTGTGCCACCAGCTTTGTGCGGGGACGTTTCGAATTCGAAGTGGCGCTGCACCAGCTCAGCGGCATGGGGACGGAAACCCAGCCCGGGCCGCTGCGGGACATGCTGGGCCGTCTTGGAATCCTGGACCAGCTGACGTTTGTTCAGATGGAGAACCTCTACCGCGTGGTGGTGCCCGAGCGGCTCGATCTGCTCCTGAAAGCCGATCGCAGCGAAGCCGTGGCGGCGCTGAAAGACCGCTTTCCCCGGGAGGCGGAGGCCATCGACCGCTTTTTCGACCTGGTTTACCGGTTTTGCAACGAAGTCGTGGGGGTTTTCTACCTTCGGGACCCCGAGGCCTCCCGCGAAAAATACCCGCTGTTCTCTCAGTATGCGCTGAAACCATCGGCCGAGGTGCTGGATGCGCACTTCAGCGACCCGCTGTTAAAAACCGCTGTCGGAATATACTGGTCCTACATGGGGCTTCCGCCCAGCCGCCTGACATTTTTCGACCTGGCCATGGTGTTGTGGGCCTATATTGAATTCAAACCCTTTCACATCAGGGGCGGGTCCCAGGCCCTCAGCATCGCCCTTGTGGACGGCTTCCGGCGGGCGGGCGGCACTACGCGTTTCAACTGCGGGGCACGACAAATCCTCGTGTCGGACGGTCGCGTGCGGGGCCTTGTGACCGACAGCGGGGACGAGATCCGCACCGATTTCATCATCTCCAACGCCGGCACCCTGACCACTTACCGCGAACTGATCGATCCCGCCCAGGTGCCCGACGGCGTCTTTGACCGTCTCGGCACCGCTTCCGTCGGAACATCGGCGTTTACCCTCTATATAGGGCTGGATTGTGAACCAAGCGACGTCGGGATCGAATATGCCACCAACTTCATCACGACATCCACCGATTTCGACCATGTCTACGACACGATGAAGACCCTTCAGGCGCCGCGGGCCGCGCTGTTTACCTGTTACGACGTGGACGACCCCGCTTTCTCACCGCAGGGGGCCTGCCAGGCGGCAATGGTGGGGCTGCAGTATGCTCATCCATGGGCCGATGTGCCGCCCCACCAATATGCGGAAACCAAGTACCGTCTGGCCGATGAATTTCTCAAACTGGCCGAGGCGGCCTTTCCGGATATCCGCAGCCACATCGAAGAACTGGAGATCGCCACACCCCTCACCCACATGCGGTATCTCGGCCATCCCGGCGGTGCCATCTACGGGGTGGACCATTATGCCAAGGACGCGCAGTTTTTCTCCGACCTGCGGCCGGCCATCGGCGGACTCTACATGAGCGGCGCCTGGGCGGGTTCCGGCGGTTTTCAACCGACACTCGGATCCGGTACCGGCGCCGCCCGGGCGGTTATCAAAGCACTCGATGAACGAGGTGGATCATGACGCTGAAATCGTATATCGAACAGATTGACGGGTATGCGAGTATCCGGGCGGAGATCGCCGTCCTTCGAAAATACGGGCAGGACCACCGCGCCGGCCGCGGCCAGGTGAAACGCATCATCGACCGTCTCCACCCGGCCCGCATTAACCTGCGGGTATCGGACGTCTTTCGAGAGACCGCCACCACGGTGACTTTGCGAATGGTTGCGGACAACAACCGAGCGTTGCCGCCCTTTCAGGCCGGCCAGTACATCAACCTGACCGTGGAGGCCGACGGCATCCGCACCAGCCGGCCTTACAGCATTTCTTCCTCACCCTGTCAGACGGCCTACTATGATCTGACCGTGCGGCAGATTCCCGATGGGTTTGTTTCCCGGCACTTGTGCCAGGATGTGGCGACCGGAGAACGCTTTACCGCCAGCGCCCCGGCCGGCAATTTCGTCTACAACCCGCTGTTTCACGGCGACGACTTGGTCTTTCTGGCCGGCGGCAGCGGCATAACCCCGTTTATGAGCATGATCCGGGAGATAACCGACCGAGGTCTGGACCGCCGCGTCCAGCTGATTTACGGCAGCCAGACGCCGCCAGACATTATTTTCAGGAAGACTCTGGACAGGCTTTCCGCCGGCTATCCGCAGGTTCGCGTGACCCATGTCATTTCCGCGCCCGGCGCCGATTGGGACGGCCGTTGCGGGTTCATCAGCGCCGATGTGATCCGGGACGTCATTGGCGATAGCGACGCCAAAATGTTCTACATCTGCGGCCCCGAAACGATGTACGCCTTCTGCCTGCCGGAGCTGGAAAAACTGGGGATCTCCGGCCGGCGCATCCGCCGGGAGGTCTTCGGTCCTCCCGGAGACGTTACCCGAGAGCCGGGATGGCCGGTCGAAGTCGGGCCCGAGGACACCTTTACCTGCCGCGTTGACGGCCAGGAGCTTATTATTGCGGCCGCCGAGCCGCTGCTCAACAGCCTGGAACGCCACCACCTGGCACTTCCGG
Source organism: Desulfobacterales bacterium (assembly GCA_016735415.1). The sequence continues at coordinate 3,600 of JAERRP010000437.1, forward strand.
CGCTATGCCGCAGCGGCGAGTGCAGCCTGTGCCGCTCACGGCTGGCAGCCGGTCGCGTATTTCAACCGCGCGGTGCGCGGGTGCGCTATTCGGACCGGAAATACGGCTTCATTCACCCCTGCCTGGCCTATCCCATCAGCGACATCGAGCTGGAGCTGCCCTGATCAAAGGCATTGAAGTCATCCGCGTACAGGACGGCCTGATCACCGAACGCTGGGGGGAATGGGATGGCCTGGACATCCTGGAGCAGCTCAAGCAGGCATCGCAGAAACCAGCTGGCGCGGCCGTGTGATGTTTAGGGCTCGCGAAAAAATAACTTCGCCTTTTAAGCGCCGATGCATCCCGCCGGGAACACCTTCGAATCAATTTCAATACCTGTCCGGAAAGTATTAAGCCGGCCATGTCCATTCCCAGAATAGACCTTCGAGAACCCTGCTCCGGTTAACGACCAGGTCTGCAAAGGTGAAGGCCCGGCCGGCTGTCGTTTGCGGCCATCGAGGGGCTTCAATGTGCTTTAATCTCTTGACAATATTAGCTCTTCAGGTTATGCCCTATGCGACTATTCGACCTGCGCCTGAGCTCTGAATACCTGCCCGCTACTTGAGCAGAAAATCCAATTCGACCAAGTCACCGCGATAAGTTGCGAAAGGGCGCTTCACCCGGGGCCGCCCTTTCAAGTCACACCAAGCCGGCATTAAAAGTAAAACATCCAACAAGCGTGGACCACCACACTTACCCGCCGGCGTGTCGCCATCCAACTGGCATTCAGGAAAACTGAAAAGTGTTTCTGCTTTTGCAAGCTATTGCCTTCAGATCCTTTGTTGTCAGGGGTTCGCCGTAGAAGTGCGGCGGCGTACCCCTGACACCTCGGCGCTGAAGCCCTCCGGCGCACCAACGTCAGGGCCAACCCTGCAAAATGCAAGTTGATTTTTGCGCGAACCCTGAACCAACATGCGCTATGAGGAGTATCTGGCCATGAACTCGGCAACTGATCGTAACATGCTATTCGCTACACGCGACCAGCGCTTATTGGCAATCTGGGACGAAATTCAGCGCGTGCAGACGGATTTTTGTTTCGCTCAGGAAGTTTCGGCCTATTACTATTCCGAGCACTGGATTCATAATGTAAAAACGGTTCTGGACGTCGGCACCGGCAATGGATACTTCTTGAGCAAACTTCAGACACTCTTCCCTGAAAAGGACTACACCGGCATCGACACCTCCCGGGAATTCATCGGCCTGGCCCAAGCCCATTTGGGAAGTTCAGGTGTCCAACTGAAAACCCGGGACTATTTTAATGTCACCGGTGTTTACGACTTCGTTATTATGCGTCTTTTTTGGCAGCATCTGCCGAACTCCCGCCTTGAAGAGGCCTTGAACAAACTGACGGAAATCACAAAACCCGGCAGCAGTGTGCTGATAAGCGATGCTTATGACGAAGTCCGCTACTTCCTGCCGGCCTTGCCCGAATTCCGGAAAATCATCGCAGCCTACACGAATCAGCAAAAATCCGCCCGGCGCAATCGTGATATTGTCACCACCCTTAGGGATTGGGCGGAGTCCATGGATTTATGGCGGGTCGGCTGTGATCTGCCCTTGATACTGCCGTCCTCGATACCGGGGTACCTGCACCTGTTCGGCCGTATTTATGAACTCTGGCTCGATTTATTTGAAGTCCTGAACGAACTCGATATCGATTTTACCCCGGCCCGCAAGGAGCTCAAGCACTGGAGAGATAACGCCGGCGCATATACCCAGGCCGGCCTGCATGTTATGCGGATAGATCGTATTGCCTGAAACAGGGTAAGACCATGTGACAAGGAGCAATATCATGTCCGAACTCGAAGTCTTTATCAGCCATAAATCCGAGGATTGTAAGATTGCGGCCTATTTAAAAAAAGCCCTCTTACGTTTGAGCATCAACCGATTAAAGATCCATGTCTGCGAAGAAATTCAGGGTGGTTCGGACTGGCGGGACTGGATTAAGGAAAAAATCTCCAGGTCTAAGGGCTTTATTTTCTTGTACACCGATAGTGAGGCCGACTGGGGCTGGTGCAACTACGAGCTCGGATTATTCAATGGTAAAAACAATTCTTCCAGAAACAGGGTCTTATGCATTAAGCATCCGGATATCGATCTGCCAACGACACTGGAACACTGTCAGGCTTATGACGCTGATCGTAAAGGAATTGAAAAGTTTTTCGACGACTTGATATATCAAAAGGCTATCTCCGAAGAAGTTCTCAATCCCGATCTGCACACGGAATACAAAGATGATCTGATCAGCCACAGTGAAAAGACAATCAAATTCTTTACGAGCCTGGTCAATACAGAATTTTTTGCGCAACGGATAGAAGTCGAATTGAGCGAAGTGGCCGGCGATGAGATCAAGACGTTAGATATCGATGAGGCCCGTATAAAAGGCAACAAGCCGACAATGCGGTTATTGGGACTTACGGGCGAGAGAGCCAGCTGGAAAAATCTTCAGGCCGTTCTGCGTGCCAGAGATCAGGATGCCTGGCTTGGTCATCTGCGCAAGGCCATCGACGAGATGAAGAACGGCCTGCCGCCTAAGGATATACTGCCGCCCCTCCAGGCATACAATGGCGAAACCGTTTTCCCGATCATATCCCGCGTTGAGTTTTTTCGGGACAGAAGCAGATCGGATATCCTCGCAAAAAGACTGAAACGGCTGTTCGTTATCTTTATCCCGATGCTGAAGACACTTGAAGAAGCTTACACATTAAAAGATATGCGGGACCTCATCGGCAAGTGGGTAACTTATCCGCCTTCAAGCGTCGTGAGAATCAAGTGGCAGGGGCGAAGCCGCGGACTCGCGTATGCGGTCGATGATATGGAGGGCCCCCCCGTCGTATGTGCCATAAATCCCGCCTTCGCACAGCTTTTTGACATAACCTTTCAACAGTTACCGGATCCCGATGGGAAGCAACCATTGACGAGCGTAAAGCTGATGGAGAATATCAAAAATTACATGTCGCCCAGCCATTTTGACGCCTTGGGAAAAGACCAGCAAAGGGTAAACGACCGAATCGTTTTTAAAAACAAAGATGCTCTCGCCACGGTACCCCTGCAATTTAACGACCAGCACCCCTTTCATCGTGACGAGAGTTACCTGCCGTACCTCATCTGCAAACATGTGATCGGCAAAACGGCCGGCCCCCACGCCACCTATCTTCTCATATGCTATATCAAGGACTTCTGGCCCCTGGACCACCCTGAGAGTCCCTTCTACCCGAAAGCAGGTGGAACGGAAGGATAGACCGAAAGGCGGATCACATGACACGTTTTATCCAGATCGGCGACCTGCCCATCCATGGGCGCAAAAAGTATGATTCCAAACCCCCCGTTTAAAGACCCATGCGGTCCTGACATTTTACTGGTTCAACCGGTCATCCGCCATCCAGCGGATGCGGACCTGCATAACACGGCCTTCAACTGGTATTCCCATTATATGAAACTGCTGGCCGAGGAAATGGGCTTTTTCAGCCTGGTCACCAGCGGTGTCCCCTCGCCGCCTGCGCATATCCTGTCCCTGGCTGCTTATCTGCGCGGGCAGGACCTGAGCGTTTCGGTGGCCGACTTGATAACCGCCCCCAGCGTCCCGATTGCTCCACGAAATATTTGAATGCCGACGATGTTTATGCCCTGTGGGAAAAAGGGGTCAACAGGCGCGGCGATGAAACCCGGAAGAAACTCATGTTATTAAAGCTATACAAATCGTTTCTAAAATAGACTATTTTTCTGTATCAAAGCGGTCACATCAACACGGTTTCGTTTCGTACCATTTTTCCGAAAGGATGATTGAACATGCCACTCAACCAAGCGATGATCGTTTACTGCTCGCCGGCCGGCACGACCCGCCATGTGGCCGGTGTTATGGCCCGGCAATGCCAGAAACTGGGAATCGAGGTGCAGGAAGTGGACCTGGCCCGCCGCCCGGCGATTGAGCCGATTTTGTCCGCAATCGCCCGGGCCGAAGACGGCCTCTGCCTAATGATTGGATCACCGGTCTACGTCTCCCATGCCGTTCCGCCGGTGATGGACTTTATCGCCAAATTACCGGAAGGCACAAAGCTTCCGGCGGTCCCTTTCGTGACCTGGGGGGGCGCCTGCAGCGGGATGGCCCTGTTTGAAATAGGGCAGGCCCTGGAAAGAAAAGGCCTGCTCCTTGTCGGGGCCGCCAAGATCCTGGCCGTTCATTCCATG
>JAERRP010000725.1 GCA_016735415.1 Desulfobacterales bacterium
GCCCCCTGATATTTAACACGTTCGGGAGGAAAAAGGTTCCGGCCCGCGCGGTGCGGAAGCTTCCATCCCGGAACCCATCAATTTCGGCCGAAGAGCATCCACCGCAGCCAGCGATGACCGAAGGCCAGCCGCTGCAATTCATTTTCCAGGAGGGCCTCCCATTCACCTTCGTCCAGGTTCAGGCCTTCCGGCAGGCTCTTGGCGATCAGGTGATCCCGGAAGGCGTCCAGGTTGTAAAGGGACATGCGGAACAGGTGCTGTTCACGCAAATCGAGCGGACTGCGTTTCTTATGGTTCTTGAGGCTGATGATGGTCAGCAGCATGTCATTGAAGCGGTTGTATTCTCCGATTTCCTGATTCCGTATCCATTCGCGCACGGTTTGAATCCGGCCCTGTTTAAACCCCTGACAGTGCGGTTCCTGCGTCAGGGCGTAGTTTTCGACCAGCTGACCCGTTTCGCGAGATTGCGTCACCGCCCGGGCAAGCGGGTAGGTGCGGCAGGATGCCGGTCGGTCTTCGTACACCCGGCAGCCCTCGTTTGAAACAAAGGGGCAGCGCAGGTCCTCCTGCGGCAGGGCTTTGAGGCTGACGATCGGCAGCCCGGTCTGGGGTCCGATATGCTCCACGGTAAACTTGCTCAGAAAGTGGTCCGAGCGCATGCCCAGGCGGCTTTTGAGCCGATAGATATCGTAGGGGGTCAGAAACTGGTTGATATCCCGGCAGCACTGGTTGAAACAGGGCACTTCCGGGGAACAGGCGAATTGAAATTCGTCATCCATTGAAAGGGGGATAAAGTCGGTTTCCATGGCGTTACTCCTTGACCGCAACGCGATTGACGTCTCAGTATCGGGATGGCCCACAGCGCCGTTCCGGTCGGCCGAAAAAGATCACCTAAAACGCGACCCTCATACCACATATGGTGTTAAATTGGTATAGACTTTCAAGATATAGTTTCGTTGGGGATGTCGTCCGCCAGCCCGCCGGAACAGCAGGATTTCCTTGATCGAAAATTCTTGACAACCCCGGGGGTGAATGTTATTTAATTTAACTCGTTTGAACTATATCCTACTGAAATACTTGGAAATATTTAATATTCTGGTTAAAGATGCCAATCAGGCCGGAACCAGCACCCATCAGGATAAATCCGGGGACCGCCCCGTTTGTTTTTTGAGAATAGAACTACCGGAGAGAATAGCTTTCCACATTATGAAGATGAAGGGGGGTGCTAAAGACACGGTTGTATCCAAACCACCAGCGGTCATTCCGTTGGTTTAACCACACGACTTAAACTTAGGAGGATCATTACATGCCAAGCTTTGTGATTCAGGAAAAATGTGACGGCTGCAAGGGTGGCGACAAGACGGCCTGCATGTACATTTGCCCCAACGACCTGATGGTTCTGGACCCTGACGCCATGAAGGCCTACAATCAAGAACCGGACCAGTGCTGGGAATGCTTTTCCTGCGTGAAAATCTGTCCGACCCAGGCGGTCGAAGTGCGCGGTTATGCCGACTTCGTACCGTTGGGAAGTTCCATCATGCCGATGATGGGCACCGAGGATGTCATGTGGACCTGCAAGTTCAGAAACGGCCTCATCAAACGCTTCAAGTTCCCCATCCGGACCACGCCTGAAGGTAAAGCCAATGCCTATCTGGATCTGAAAGGCAAAGATCTTGAAAGCCCGCTGCTGTGTACGGAAGAAGCTGACGGCAAGGAACTTTGCGCACCCGATCCGGCCCAGTTGGCATAACTGATCGGATTAAAAATTAATACGCTGATTTATCTTTCAAATTTTGGGTTAAGGAGGAAAGAATATGGCATTACCGATTACACCTAGGGGTGAACTCAAAGCCGTAAGAGAGCCGGAAGTCGAGGAGCGCGAAGTTGACGTATTGGTCGTGGGCGGCGGTATGGCGGCCTGCGGCACGGCGTTCGAGATCAAAAAATGGCTGGGCGACGACCAGACCGTTATTCTGTGCGACAAAGCCGCTATGGAGCGCTCCGGCGCCGTGGCCCAGGGGCTTTCCGCCATCAACACCTACATCGGCGAAAACTCCCCGGAAGACTACGTCCGCATGGTCCGCAACGACCTGATGGGCCTGGTGCGTGAAGACCTGATTTACAGCCTTGGCTGCCATGTGGACGCCTCCGTCCATCTGTTCGAAGAATGGGGCCTGCCGGTCTGGAAAAAAACCGAAGACGGTAAAAACCTGGACGGCAACAAAGGCCAGAAAATGGGCACTCTGAAATCGGGCGCCCAGCCCGTCCGCACCGGCAAATGGCAGATCATGATCAACGGTGAATCCTACAAACGGATCGTGGCGGAAGCCGCCAAGCTGGCCATCGGCGACGATAACATCATCGAGCGCTGCTTCATCGTCGAACTGTTGCTGGACGCCAATGTGCCGAATCAGATTGCCGGCGCGGTTGGTTTCTCCGTGCGTGAGAACAAAGTCTACATCATCAAATGCAAGACCATGATGGTTGCCTGCGGCGGCGCCGTGAACATCTACCAGCCCCGCAGCGTTGGTGAAGGTAAAGGCCGTGCCTGGTATCCCGTATGGAACGCCGGTTCCACCTACACCATGTGCATGAAGGTCGGTGCCGAATTGACCATGATGGAAAATCGTTTCACCCCGGCTCGTTTTAAAGACGGCTACGGCCCGGTGGGGGCCTGGTTCCTGCTGTTCAAGGCCAAAACCCTCAACGGTCTGGGCGAAAACTTTGCCGCCAGCGACGCCGCCAAGGCTGAGCTGGAAAGCTATGCGCCTTATGGCACGGCCGCCATCACCCCGACCTGCCTGCGTAACCACCTGATGCTCTTCGAAATGAAAGAAGGCCGCGGCCCCATCATGATGGACACCGTGACAGCGCTGGCCGATCTGGGCAAAACCATGGACAAGAAAGAACTCAAGCACCTCGAGTCCGAAGCCTGGGAAGACTTTCTTGACATGACCTGCGGCCAGGCCAACCTGTGGTGTGCTCAGGATTGTGAGCCGGAGAAGAAAAACTCCGAGGTTATGCCGACCGAACCTTACCTGCTGGGTTCCCACTCCGGCTGCTGCGGCCTGTGGACCTCCGGTCCGGATTTGGAATGGGTGCCGGATGCCTATAAAATCAAGGCGCGCAACGGCAAGGTTTACAACCGCATGACCACCGTCGAAGGTTTATTTACCGCCGGTGACGGCGTGGGCGGCTCCGGACACAAGTTTTCTTCCGGGTCCCATGCCGAAGGCCGTCTGGTCGGCAAGCAGATGGTGCGCTATGCCACGGATTTTGCGGATTTTACCCCGGCCCTGAAGCAGTCCAAGGAAGAACTGGTCGACCTGGTTTACAAACCGGTCCGGACCTTCCTCGACCACAAAGACTACACCACGGCCATCGACATCAACCCCAACTACGTCAAACCGGAAGGTATGATGTATCGTCTGATGAAGGCCACCCATGAGTATGGTGCCGGTACGGCCACCTTCTACATGACCAGCAACAAATCCCTCGAGATCATCATGGGTTTGCTCCAGACCATGCGCGAAGACTGCGAGAAAATGGCGGCCGGCGACCTGCACGAACTGATGCGGGCTTGGGAAATCGAACACCGCATCTGGACGGTGGAGTCCCACCTGCGCCACATCCAGTATCGTAAAGAAACCCGCTACCCGGGCTTCTACTATCAGTCGGACTATCCGGGACAGGATGACGAAAACTGGTTCTGCTTCGTCAACTCCAAGTTTGATCCGGAAAAGAGGGAATGGGATGTTTTCAAAAAAGATTACATCAAGATCATCACGGACTAAGGTAAGGTGACAACCATAACTTAGTCGCAAGATCGACCTCCAGGTGCCCGCAAACGGGTGTCTGGAGGTTTTTATTAATGGCTGGCTTGTTTTTTCGTGTTTCAGAGCGGTATCCGCTTTTGTTTTACGTGCCTGAACAGACGCCGCCGCGGCCATCGCGGTAGCGATCCGCGCCGACGTGTGTTCACGGAACGAGACGGATATCGCCTGAGGGCGATGACATACGACGGAAACTCTTTTGGAGTACGCAGCAACACACAATCTGTAAGCACGGAGGGACAGGATGACAGAAAACACAGCCCCTGTTAGTGGAAGCATTCTCGTTGTCGGTGGCGGAATCAGCGGTCTGACCACGGCCCTGGAAGTCGCCGAGGTGGGATACGAGGTGTTCCTCGTGGAGAAGAATCCTTACCTGGGAGGACGTGTGGCGCAGTTGAATCAGTACTTCCCCAAACTGTGTCCCCCGACCTGCGGCCTGGAAATCAATTTCCGCCGGATCAAGGACAACCCCCTGATCAAGGTGTTGACCATGGCCGAAGTCGAAAAAGTTGACGGTCGTCCGGGTGATTACGACGTGAAGGTCAAGATCAGTCCGCGCTATGTAAACGAAAACTGCACCTGCTGCGGCGAGTGCAGCCAGGTCTGTCAGCAGGAAATCGACAGCGACTACGATTTCGGTATGAAAAAAGTGAAGGGGGCCTACCTGCCTTTTGAGATGGCCTTCCCGGCCCGTTACGTGATTGCCCCTGAAATCATCGGTACCGAAGACGCCACGCGCTGCAGGGAAGCCTGCCAGTACGATGCGGTGGATCTGGACATGACGGCCAGGACGCTGGATCTCAAGGTGGGCGCCGTGGTCTTCGCCACCGGTTGGCAGCCCTATGACGCCACCCGGATCGACAATCTCGGGTTCGGCCAGGTTCCCAACATCATCACCAACATGATGATGGAACGACTGGCGGCACCCAACGGTCCATCGCAGGGGAAGATTCTGCGGCCTTCCGATCAGAAGGCGCCCGAAAGTGTGGCTTTTGTCCAGTGTGCCGGTTCCCGGGATGAAAATCATCTGCCGTACTGCTCTTACATTTGCTGCATGGCCTCACTGAAGCAGGCCCTCTATGTGCGTGAGCAGTATCCGGAAGCCACCATCTATATCTTCTACATCGACATCCGCTCGCCGGGCCAGCGTTATGAGCAATTCTACCAGAAGGTCAAGGCCGACGAGAAGATCATCTTCGTCAAGGGCAAAGTCGCTGCCGTTGAAGCGGCCGCCGACGGTGCGGTCAGCGTAACCGCCGAAAACGCGGTAACGGGCGAGAAAAGCAGCCAGACTGTGGATATGGTCGTTCTGGCGACCGGCATGCAGCCCACAGCCGCCGTCGCTAAACTGCCGGCCGATCTCAACTACACGGAAGACGGATTCGTCATCAACGATTTCCAGAACGGGGGGATCTTTGCGGCGGGCTGTGCCAACAAACCGGCCGACGTGGTTTCGTCCAATCAGAATGCAACCGGTATGGCCCTGAAAGCCATTCAAACTCTGGCAGCGAAGTAGGAGGTAATTCATGGACAAAAAATATGGAGTGTATATCTGCACAGGTTGCGGCATCGGCGATGCGCTCGATATCGATGCGCTGAAGGACGTGGCCGAAGAAGAGGGCCTTCCCGTCCAGACCCATCCGTTCCTGTGCGGCCAGGAGGGCGTGGGCGTTATCAAGAAGGATATGGAAGAGAAAGGCATCAATACGATGGTCCTGGCGGCCTGTTCGCGCCGGGTCAACTTTGACACCTTCCGCTTTATGGGCAGCATCGTCGAACGTGTCAGTATCCGCGAAGGGGTGGTCTGGTCGCATCCGCGCACGCAGTTTCCGGCCCTGACGGCGGAAGAAAAGGAAGACGAGGCCAATTTCGACCGCGTTCAGATGATGGCCGAAGACTACCTGCGCATGGGCATGGCCCGGGTGGAAAAAGTGGACCTGCCCGAGCCTTACCTCCTGGAAACCCTGAGTCGCAGGATTCTGGTGATCGGCGGC
>JAERRP010000417.1 GCA_016735415.1 Desulfobacterales bacterium
GAGGCAAAATCCAGACGGGATACCTTTTATTAGGGTCTCTACAGATGGCCGATCCGGCACGACATCCCGCTGGATCGGAAGTTAATCCCGGAAGCCGCCGTAACGGATGCCTCTGTCGGTCTGAAGCGCCTTTGCGGGATGATCCGATCTTAACCGGTGGAAGAAAGATGGCAGCGACCGGCCTGTACATCCGCCGCAACAAAGCACAAGGGTCGCTGTCCGCGTGCGCTTTAAGAGGTTTTTGCTTTACGCGAGTCACTATCCATTAACTTTCAACTTATGGGGGTGGGGTATGGGTCAAAAGGAAGTTGTCGAGACTTCGGAAGCTCAAATCGCTGTACACTGGCAGGAGGAGGATTTTTACTATCCGCCCATGGATTTTGTGGCCCAGGCCAACATGACGGACAAGAGTGTCTACGACCGTTTCAGCCTGGACAATTTTCCCAACTGTTACAAGGAGTATGCGGATCTGCTCGACTGGTACCAATACTGGGATGAAATTCTCGATGCCAGCGACGCCCCCTGCTTCAAGTGGTTCAAGGGCGGCAAGATCAACGCCAGCTACAACTGCATCGATCGTCATCTGCCCAACAACAAGAACAAAACCGCCATCCACTTCGTCCCGGAGCTGGAAGAAGAGAAGGTCGAACACATCACCTACCAGGAACTCTATGTCCGGGTAAACGAGATGGCCGCCCTTCTGAGAGACTTCGCCGGCCTCAAAAGGGGCGACCGCGTCACCCTGCATCTGCCCATGAGTGCCGAGCTGCCCATTACCATGCTGGCCTGCGCGCGCCTGGGCGTCATCCATTCCCAGGTCTTCGGCGGGTTCAGCGGTAAAGCCGCCGGCGACCGCATCGAGGACTCCGGCAGCCGGATACTCATCAGCATGGACTCCTACTACCGCAGCGGCAAACTGCTCGATCACAAAAAAAAGGTTGATGAAGCCGTCGCCAGGGCCGCCGCAGAAGGCCAGACGGTCGACAAGGTCCTCATCTGGCAGCGCTATCCGGGCAAATACTCCGCCGCCACACCCATGGTCGAGGGCCGTGACTACTTCATCAACGAGCAGCTCAAAAACTACTACGGCGCGATTGTCGAACCCGAGCAAATGAATGCCGAAGATCCGCTTTTCCTGATGTACACCAGCGGCACCACCGGCAAGCCCAAGGGCTGCCAACACGGTACGGGCGGCTATCTGGCCTATGTCACCGGCACCTCCAAATACGTCCAGGACATCCATCCCGAAGACGTCTACTGGTGCATGGCCGATATCGGCTGGATCACGGGCCATTCCTACATCGTCTACGGGCCACTGGCCCTGTGCGCCTCATCGGTCATCTACGAGGGGATCCCAACCTACCCCGATCCGGGCCGCCCCTGGCGGATTGCCCAGAACCTGGATGTCAACATCTTCCACACCGCCCCGACCGCCATTCGCGCCCTGCGCAAAATCGGTCCGGATGAGCCCGCCAAGTACAATTACAAATTCAAGCACATGACCACCGTGGGCGAGCCCATCGAACCCCAGGTCTGGAAGTGGTACTACGAGGTGGTCGGCAAAGGAAAGGCCGCCATCGTCGACACCTGGTGGCAGACGGAAACCGGCGGCTTTCTGTGCAGCACCCTGCCGGGCATCTCCCCCATGAAACCGGGCAGCGCCGGCCCCGGTGTGCCGGGTATTCATCCTATTATCTATGATGACGAAGGCCAGGAACTTCCCCGCGGCGCGGGCAAAGCCGGCAATATCTGCATCCAGAACCCCTGGCCGGGCATGTTCCAGACCATCTATGGCGACCGCGACCGTTTCGTGACAAATTACTTCGAGCGCTACTGCAAGGACCCCAAGAGTACAGACTGGCGCGACTGGCCCTACATGACCGGTGATGCCGCCGTGGAATCCCCCGACGGCTATTACCGAATTCTGGGCCGCATCGACGACGTGATCAATGTGTCCGGCCATCGCCTGGGCACCAAGGAGCTGGAATCCGCTGCCCTGGTGGTCGATGAAGTGGCCGAATCCGCGGTGGTTCCGGTGTCGGACGAGATCAAGGGCGTGGTGCCGGATATTTATGTGGCCCTCAAACCCGGGATCGAGGCCAGCGATGACCTCGCCCAGAAAATCGTCAAGGCCCTGATCGACGAAATCGGCCCGATTGCCAAACCGCGCAAGGTCTGGATCGTCCCCGACATGCCCAAGACCCGTTCGGGCAAGATCATGCGCCGGGTGCTGGCATCCATTTCCAACAATACCGATGTCGGCGATGTCATGACCCTGGCCAACCCGGACGTGGTTGAAACGATCAAAAAACAGGTGCAATCCTGAAGCAGCGGGTAAGCCGCAGCAGCTTGCACTGTCGTTCATGGTTTGTGTTCCTGCGGTAACGGCCTGCCTTAGCATGAAGCGCCGCTACCGCGGGAAGACGATCGACCTTCGAACCGTCCCGACCGACAAGGATCGAAGGCCCCTACATATCTCCGCTTCAACGCGCAATGGGCGCAACCTTGAAGCGGCCCGAGATAGCGAAAGGAGGTGATGAACGTACTGTTCGACAATAATCGTAATGGCTTTTAAAAGCTAT
>JAERRP010000924.1 GCA_016735415.1 Desulfobacterales bacterium
GGGTTGCCCTAGACAACGTATACATTGAGGGCTGGCTAACTTGTATGGGTTGAATGTATGCCGTTCGAAGTGGGGAAAGGCCAAGTTGGCAAAGGGGGGGTTGTTCGTGACCCGCGGTTGCATAACCGGGTGATCAAGGATCTGATAACCTTTTTTCGTTCTTATCAGCTTGATATCCTCGGGGTATGCCCTTCGCCTCTTCGGGGTCCCAAAGGCAATTTGGAATTCCTGATTCATCTGCAGACAGCTTAGGGCGCGCGCAAAAAATAAATTTGCAATTTGGTTTTTTCTTGATTTTTATAAGTGTTAACGATACTTGAATTCATTTCGACAGGCCCATAAAAGTTCACCTCGTTCTTGGGGACTATTACGACGACGGTGCACGCCGGAGCAGGCTTTCGATCCCGGAATTCGTTTTCTAATAATCGATTTTATCAGGTACCGACCGACATGGATCCCTTGAGAGGTGCGTAGCGTTCGAATTGGGGTAACATTCCTTTAGAAAGTGGTAGAGAGGAGCATAAATGGCTGTAAATTCTGATCAAATTAGAAATGTCGCCTTCGTGGCCCACAATGGCGCCGGCAAAACATCCCTGGCGGAAGTCATGCTTTTCAAAGCGGGTATTACCACACGCATTGGACGGGTGGAGGATGGCAATACGGCGCTGGATTTCGAACCGGAAGAACTCAAGCGTACCAGCAGCATCAGCACGGGCATCCATCAACTGCAATGGAAAAAAAATACGGTCACCATACTGGATACGCCCGGAGACCAGAATTTTTTCACCGACACCAAAAATTGCATGCAGGCCGTTGATTCGGCCCTATTTGTTATCGATGCCATCGATGGTGTCCGCGTGCAGGCCGAACAGGGCTGGGAATTCGCGGAAGCATTCAACCTGCCGGTGGCGATTTTTATCAATAAGATGGATAAGGAGCGGGCGGATTTCAGGCAGGCTTTTGAGGATGTAAAGAATTCACTGGTAAAACCCAAACCGATTCTTATCCAACTGCCGATTGGTTCGGAAGCGGATTTCAAAGGTGTTGTCGATCTCATCAGCGGCAAGGCCTACGTTTATGATGACGGCCAGGTTGCGCAGGTCGAGGTTCCGGACGATCTGAAGGATACCGTGGAATCGGAAATGGAAACCCTTCTCGAGAATATTGCCGAGGCTGACGATGCCTTAATCGAACGTTATCTTGAAGGGGAGACCATTTCAGGCGAGGAACTCAACGCCGCCCTGTGCAAGGGGGTCAACGAACGCATTTTTACACCGGTTCTATTCGGATCGGCAACCGCCAATATCGGTGTTGACAACCTGATGAATTTTCTGGCAACGGTGATGCCGACCCCGCTCGACCGGGGCGGAAAAATCGGCACCGATCTGGACGGCAAGGAGCAGATTACGCGTCTGCCGGAAGCGGATGCGCCCTTTTCCGCTTTTGTGTTCAAAACCGTGGCCGATCCATATTCCGGTCGATTGTCCATCTTCCGGATCGTGTCGGGCACCCTGGGGAGTGATGGTAATTTCTATAACGCCACCAAAGAGTCCAAAGAACGCTTCAACCAGCTCCTCACCATTGCCGGCAAAGAACAGAAGTCCATCGATGGTGCCGGCCCCGGATCAATCGTGGCTGTCGCTAAATTAAAGGACACCACCACCGGCAACACCCTTTGTGCGGATAATGAAAAAATCCTGTTTGCTTTTGCGGAACCGCTGCCCCCGCTCATTTCGTTTGCGCTCGAATCTAAATCCAAAGGTGACGAAGATAAAATTTATATTTCGTTGAACAAATTATTGGAGGAAGATTCAGGGCTTAATCTTGATCGCAATTCTGAAACCAACGAAATTATTCTTTCTGGAAGGGGCCAGGTCCACATCGAAGCCACCATCGAAAAAATGAGGCGCAAGTTCGGGGTCGATGTTCATCTCAAGATTCCCAAGGTGCCCTATCGTGAAACCGTCAAAAAGAAGGTGCGTGTTCAGGGCAAACACAAAAAGCAAACCGGCGGTCACGGCCAGTACGGTGATTGTTGGATCCAGCTGGAGCCGCTGTCCCGCGGCGCCGGTTTCGAATTCGTCGACGCCATTGTTGGGGGTGCAATCCCCAAGACCTATATCCCGGCAGTTGAAAAAGGTATTGTCGAATCCGCCCGCAAGGGTGTGCTGGCAGGATTCCCTACGGTTGATTTTAAAGTGACCCTCGATGATGGCTCTTTCCATGCCGTCGATTCATCTGAAATGGCCTTCAAGGTGGCCGGGTCGCTGGCCTTCAAAAAAGCGATTGCCGATGCCCATCCCGTATTGTTAGAGCCCATCATGGAGGTCACGGTGACGACACCGGATGAATATATGGGTGACATCATGGGGGACCTGAACGGACGCCGCGGCCGGGTTTTGGGGATGGAAAATGTCGGAAAATACCAGCAGATAAAGGCCCACGTTCCCTTAGCTGAGTTTCAGACCTATGCCCCCGATATGCGGTCAATGACCGGCGGTCGTGGTGTTTACAGCATGGGCTTTTCACATTATGATGAAGTTCCGGCCCAGATCGCCGAGAAGGTAATCGAAGAACTCAAGCAGAAACAGGGATAGCATATAAGCAGCAAGCAGGACGAGCCTGAATATTTCACGCGATGCGCCGGCAAAGACCATGTCTTTCGCCGGCGCGCTGTTTTGATGATCGCAACCCGTAAAACGCTATCCGAACGAATATTCGCTGGGTCCGTCGGCGGGTGGTATTTGCATCATAGCCTACTGAATACAAATGAAAAACTTGACTTTATTGACTTTGTGCGTTTTAAAGTAAAAGGTTTATCTGGATTACATGGAGCTTTTTGCAGGCTCGTTTGCGAAAAGCTCCATTCCGAAAATGATTGATGTTGCACCAGGCGTTGCACTGTACCCAGGGGGGGATGTTCAATTCCCTGAATGCGGAGCACCGTTTGTCAATTGAGGGGCCGCGATGAGCGAGGGGAAAAAGGAAGTTTGCGAAGTGGGCATCTCCATTGATGAACTACCGCTCCCGAAACCATTTTCTGACGAGGAGGCCGGTGAGGATTCGAAGACGGATGTATCCGAAGCACAACCTGATTCTGATGCTGTCCTGCCCGACCTCTTCGATGCCGAAGAACTGGCCGAGGTTGGTTTAAGTGTCGAACTGGCTGATTCCACGCCTGAAGCCCAAGAAGAAGAAAACGGAACCTCACGGGCGGTCGAGACCGAATCGGATAAAGCCATCGCGCTTTCCGATGAAAGCTCCCATCAAGAGGCATCAAGCGGAATAGAGGTTCACTCAACGTCGGAAGAACAGTCTTCCGAGTTTCCCGATGAAGTTTTGCCAGCGCCGGCATCCGCCGAAGCACAGCAGGAAAGCGCATCCGATCCGGACGCCACCCTGCCCCTATCCGTTTTGGAGGATATTGAGTCCGCTGCAAACGATGGTGCCGACTTGGCATCTGAAATCGATAATGATTTTATCGATCAAGACTTGCTTGTTGGCCAGCTTGAAAATCTCAGCCAGCAGATCAGTGAACTACAGCGCGAATTCGAGGGTAAACTCAAATACGATACCCACAAAGATGAGATTATCGACCGGTTGCATTCCGAACTGCAAGAATATAAACAGGACATTCTGAAGAAGTACATTCTATCGATCGTGATGGATGTCGTCAAAGTTGCCGACGACATACGCAAATGGATGACCTATTTCCGCTCCCTGGACGTATCCCAGAGAGATCCACTGAAGCTCTTTCATTATTTGGAAGCAATTCCCTCCGATTTAGAAGATGTTTTTTATTGGCACGGGGTTAAACCCTTTTCAAGTGAGGAGGGATCTTTTGATCCCGTCCGGCAGCGCGCCATTAAAAAAATACCCACCGACGACCCGGTCATGGATAAATGCGTTGTACACAGCATCCGGCCGGGCTATGAGTGGGAAACAAAAGTGGTCCGCCAGGAAATGGTTGCCGTTTATGTATATCAAGAAGACCAAGAATCATTGAAGACGGGGATTATCGATGAGTGAATCGATCAAGACGATTTTCGGTATCGACTTAGGAACGACCTATTCCTCCATATCCTATGTCGATGAGTACGGCAAACCGGTAGTGATACCCAACGCCGAAAACCAGCGCATTACCCCTTCGGTTGTCTTTTTCGACGGAAGTGAAATTGTTGTAGGGGATGTTGCCAAGGAAAGCGCCAAGCTATACCCTAACGAAGTTGTCAGCTTCATAAAAAGATCCATGGGCGAAGCTGGTTTTCTTTACGAATACGATGGCAAACAATATCGTCCGGAAGAAATATCGAGTTATGTCCTTCGCAAAGTCGCCCAGGACGCTGAGCAGACCCTCGGTGAAAAGATCAAAGATGTCGTGATCACCTGTCCGGCCTATTTCGGTATCAACGAACGTGAAGCCACCCGTAAATCCGGCGAAATCGCCGGATTTAATGTGCGGCAGATCATCAACGAGCCGACCGCCGCCGCGATCGCTTACGGAACTGTTCAAGAAACCGAAAACCGCGTTGTCCTGGTATACGATCTCGGCGGCGGGACCTTCGACATAACCATGATCGATATTCAGGAGAGTTCCATCGATGTGATCTGCACCGGCGGTGATCACAATCTGGGCGGCAAGGATTGGGATGATCGCATTGTCGCTTACCTCGTCCAGGAATTTCAGCGCCAGACCCGATCGGAAGAAGATATACTCGAAGATCCGGACACTTGGCAGGACCTTCAATTGTCGGCTGAAAAATCGAAGAAGATTCTTTCACAGCGGGTCAAATAATGATTACATAATGCACACAATTACTGATT
>JAERRP010000774.1 GCA_016735415.1 Desulfobacterales bacterium
ACCTTTTGGCTATTTTTAGATATGTTTATGCTCCTGTATAGTTAATAGTTGAAAAATTTGGTATCCTTCATTCACCAGTTTACACTTTTTTCGAAAAAGTATGTATTGTCGAATCAAATGCCGATGTCGAAATTAGAAATTAGGTAACGCATCTACATCTTTGTGTTTTTCCGAATTTCAAATTTTACTGCCAAAATACAAGATCAACAAAGTGTAAACTACTTTTGGCTTGCGATGAAGGATGCCAAAAATTTAATTTATTGTTGCCATGGATGTAAGGGGCTTTTCTTAAACAAGTTGACCTCGCGCTTGACTACGGTTTTGGCGTACGGTTACGCAATGAATTTGATAGTTTGTTCTCTATGGCTCGGTACAGTTTCACTGGATAATCGGGTGGGAACAACCAGATAGCGCTGCCAGGATCTCGTACTAGGCCTCTTTCTTCGGGCGACATTTGGTAGCGCAGAGTACTTAAAACATCGCTGCTAACCCAGGGGCTCTGTCGAAAATAGTTGTGACCGTTGCCGGTGTCAGCCTTTTCTGCGTCTGTAACATTAATAAAGTGCAGTTCCTGATTGGGCTTTAGCAGGTTGATCTCTTCTTCAGAGAGTCCTTCGCCTTCCGTGATCTCTCCGAGTCGCTTCCTTTGGAGCATAAACCTTGCGAATCCCAATGCACTGTCGGTTGATGAGCGATATACCGTCATTCTATCAGGGATATCCAGCAATCGATCAAGAATAGCTGCCAGGAACAAGTCTCGGTCATAGTCGCTCCCTATCAACAAAACCTGTCCGATGCGGTAGCGAGCTGCAAGGTGTTGGTCGCTGTCGTCATGGTGCATCAGGGCAAGATCCCAAAGAGCGTTGATCACAACTCGGGTTCCGGCGCTGTAACCGATGATATGGATACGTTCGGCGACGGTGTCCTCTGCCAGGAATTGGATAAATTGACGTAGATGCCTGGTCGTGTAGTTGGTTGTTTCAAGATCTGCAAAATAGGCCCATCGACTTGGCGTGGATGGCCAGGCGTAGGCGATAAAAGCACCCTGATAACCGAGAAAATACCGGAGCTCAGAGGCTACAAGTACGGGATTATCGAAATGAACCTTGTACCCGTGGACATAAATGAAAATGTCCTTAGAAGAGGATTGTGCAAGCCTTTCATTAATTTTCCGAGCATAGGTTTGCCTGGGTTCAGTTGATGCTTCATCAGGCAACCAGTACTGCATGATTTTTTCGTAACTGCGATCAAGAATACCGATCTCGTTGACCGTATCAAGCTGGATGGGATAGTCACGGCCGCGGTCCTTCAATAACAATACTTTTCGTAATTCATCCCAGCCAAAATCTTCGCCCACAACTGTTGTCGTAGCGCTACCCAAGCGTAACACATAGCCGCGTTCATTCAAATAGAATGGCGGGGTGGAAAGATCCTTCGAGGGTTGTCGATCCGTGGCATAGAAAATGGAATCCGGCAAATTCTCGGCGGAAGCGCTCGGGAATGGGTCAAATCGACCGCCTTGGTAAATCTCTGGTGCCTGCATCGCGTTGATCCTCACCGGTTTGTAACCGCTGCAGGCACCCAAACCAACAACAACAATGATGAGCAGAGAGAAAACTGCTTTGGATTCAATCAACTTTAGCGGTAGAAAGAAGCACCTGTTTTCTTCGTTCCGTGTTCGTAAGAACGTCCCTGAAAATTTTCTCATACTCAATTTTTTCAGCAAGTGAAAATTGACTTTCATCGTTCTTCATCTGCGGTAAATATAGCATCAATAATATTAAAGAAAGTAGCAATCAGGGTGTTGCAAGGATTCGATTATTGTAACGGCAAAACAACGTGTTACGCACTGAAATCTCTTGATTTTTCATGTCGTAGGATCCATAATACGTTGTGCGACTACTGGTTTGCCGGCAAAGGCGTTCTCAATGATTCGACATATTCCAGACCTCTCGTCTCCGAAACTTCATGGAAATAGATTTCCGGAGCTTCGTCGGCAAGCTCCATGGCGCTCAACACCCGAAAGTACAGTTCGGATCGGATATGTCTATCCAGGGGTTCCTGTGATTGCCACTGTTCAAGATATAGAACCGTCTGCCCTTCGCCCTGGTTTGTGTAAACAGCGCAGTCCATACAACCGGATTTTAACCGGGTCGGAACTATTACCGACCGGAGGATATCCGGAACAACCTGTTGTTTCCCGGGCAATGGATTGATTTTTACAAACGAAAGGATCATGCTCCAAAGATATCGCAACAAACATGCCGCCTGCTGCTTAGCGGCTTTAATGATGATAACCTGCTGAAATAAATAATATTATTTTTATGTTGATGCGTGTGGAAGGAATGGAATATTTGCTGAAAAGGTCGGTATTACGACTTTAGGTCGGTATTACGTCCTTATTTCGACTCGTGGGAATGCCCAGCTTGTTCATCTTGGTATCAGCAATTCCCGATGGAAGGCATTCTTAAAAGAGTTTGCCAAGTCCCATCAAAAAATATCCTGGATATAGGCTTGTTAAAAGGGGTGAGAAAACATGACC
>JAERRP010000554.1 GCA_016735415.1 Desulfobacterales bacterium
ATGGAAGACATTATCGCCGTGGCCGACGAGGCCGCCCCGCGCCTGAAACAGTTAATAATCCGCATCATGGAGCAACTGCCAACGGATGAATAACACCGATTTAGTAATCAACAACGGCTGGGTATTGACCCTGGATGATGCCGGGCGGTCCTACCGACCCGGGTTCGTGGCCATCAAGGCCGATCGTATCGCCGCCGTGGGTCCGGCCGCCGAAGCAACCCGCTGGCCGGCTGACCGACAGCTGGATGCCCGGGGCGGCCTCATCATGCCCGGCCTGATCAACGCCCACACCCACGCCGCCATGACCTGCTTCCGGGGGCTGGCGGACGACCTGCCGCTAATGACCTGGCTGAACGATCATATTTTCCCGGCCGAGGCCAAATTAAAGCCCGAACACGTCCATCTGGGCACCCTGCTGGCCTGCGCCGAAATGCTCCTGTCCGGCACGACCTGCTTCTGCGACATGTACCTGTTCGAAGATGCCGTGGCCGAGGCCGCCCACGCGGCCGGCATACGGGCCGTGGTCGGTGAAGTGCTTTACGACTTCCCCTCGCCCAACTACGGCCCCGTCGAAAACGGATTACGCTACACCGAAATGCTGATCGACAAATGGCGGCTTGACCCCCTGATCACCATCGCGGTCGAACCCCACTCGCCCTATCTTTGCGCCCCGGATCTGCTGCAAAAGGCCGCCGCCCTTGCGTCCGCGAATACCATCCCCCTGGTGATCCATGTGTCCGAAACCGCCAGCGAGGTCCAGACCATCCGTAAACGTTACGGCCTCTCGCCGGTGCAGCACCTGGCGGATCTGGGAATACTGACGTCCAATCTCATGGCCTGCCACTGCGTGGCCCTGGACGAGTTGGACATGGACCTGCTCCAGACCCACGATGTCAAGGTGGTACACAATCCGGAAAGCAACATGAAGCTGGCCTCGGGCATCGCGCCGGTGCCCGATCTGCTGGCGCGCGGCATCTGTGTAGCCCTGGGTACCGACGGCTGCGCCAGCAACAACGACCTGGACATGATGAGTGAAATGGATACGGCCGCCAAACTCCACAAGGTCGCCACCCTTGATCCCACCGCGGTCAAGGCCGAAGCCGTTCTGCGCATGGCCACCATCGACGGCGCCCGGGCCCTGGGCCTGGCCGACCGGATCGGATCGCTGGAAGTCGGCAAGCAGGCCGACCTGATCGTGATCGACACGCGTCAGCCCCATCTCACGCCATTATACCACCCGGCATCCCACCTGGTCTATGCGGCCCGCGGCGGGGATGTGACCACCACTATCGTGGGCGGCCGCATCCTGATGGAGAACCGACAGCTGACCACCCTGGACGCTGACGACATCATGGACCGCATGGGGCAACTGGCACGGGAAATCGGTGCCCAAAATTGACGGATTGTGACTTTTTACGAGTCCATCAAAATTAAGCCCGAATGACTGTCATGTACGATCTATTGATTCACAACGGCATGTTCGTCACCGTCAATGCCACCGGCGACATTCTCCCGGACGGCCTCCTGGCGGTAATAGACGGGCGCATCGTCGAAATTGCCCGCCGCCGCAATAATGCGCCCCTGCCCGCAGCCGTGGAAATCATCGATGCGCAGGGCGCTGTCGTCCTGCCGGGCCTGGTCAACGCCCACACCCATCTCCCGATGTCGCTCTTCCGCGGCCTGGCCGACGACTTGCCGCTCATGACTTGGTTGAACGCGCACATTTTCCCGGCCGAAGCGGCTTTCATCACGCCTGCAAATGTCCGCCCGGCCGTGCGCCTGGCATGCGCCGAACTGCTGCTGGCCGGGGTCACCACCTGCTGCGACGGCTATTTTCTTGAAGCCACAGTGGCCGAAACCGTGGATGAAATGGGCCTGCGCGCCGTTCTGGGCCAGGGCGTCGTCGACTTCCCGGCCCCGGGGGTGACCGATCCGGCCCGCAACATCGCCACCGCGGAAACCTTTGTGCGCCGCTGGAAGAGACACCGGCCCCTGATCCACCCTTCGATTTTCTGCCACGCCCCTTACACCTGCAGCCCGGAAACCCTGCAGGCGGCCAAAGCCGTCACCCGGACCGCGGGGGGCCTGTTTCAGATCCATGTAGCCGAAACCCGTGATGAGGTTCGCCGGATCCGGAAATTGCATGGATGTTCACCGGTCGCGCATCTCGACCGCCTGGGGCTGCTGGATCCCGAAACCCTGATGGTGCATTGCGTCTGGCTGGACGACGACGATATCGCCCGGGTGGCCGCCAGCGGGGCCGGCATCGTGCACTGCCCTGAAAGCAATATGAAACTGGGCGCCGGCATCGCGCCCGTAGTGCGGTTCCTGCAGGCCGGTCTCACGGTCGGCCTGGGCACAGACGGCTGCGCCAGCAACAACAACCAGGACCTGTTGAAAGAGATGGACACGGCGGCCAAGCTGCACAAAGTGGCCAGCGGGGATCCCACGGTGGTTTCGGCGGTTGAAACTCTGAAAATGGCCACCATCAACGGAGCCCGCGCCATCGGTCTGGGCGATGCCATCGGATCGCTGGAAGTCGGCAAGCAGGCCGACATCATTATTCTTGACGGCCGCCATCCCCGGCTGCATCCTCTATACAACCCCGTATCGCAGACGGTATACGCAGCGGCCGCAGACAGCGTTCGGGATACCATCGTGGGCGGCCGGATTAAAGTTCGCGACCGGCACCTGGTTGGATGGGATATTGATGCCATCCTGGCACCGGTGGACCGGCTGGCGCAATTGATTCGGCCCGAAGCGGTCCACCATGTCTCTTGACAACAGGCGCAAAAAAACACCTTTTTACAATGAAAGCACCGCCATGCCGTCCGAATCCCTGCTTGCCGTCGCCCGTGGTGACCGACCGGCCGACCTGCTGCTCACCAACGGCCGGTTGGTCAATGTTTACTCCGGTGAGATCCAGGCAACCGATATCGCCATCGCCGGCGACCGTATCGCCGGTTTCGGACCCCGAGAGGCCGCCCGTATTTACGACCTCAAGGGCCGTTTCGTGACCCCGGGATTCATTGACGCCCACGTTCATATCGAAAGTGCCATGGCCGCCCCGTCCGAATTTGCCCGGGCGGTCCTGCCGTACGGCACCACCACGGTGGCCGCCGACCCGCATGAAATCGCCAATGTCCTGGGCACCGCCGGCCTGGAATATATGCTGGCCGCGACAGAGGGCCAACCCCTGCAGTTTTTCTTCATGCTGTCCTCCTGCGTGCCGTCCACGCACATGGAAACCGCTGGAGCTGTCCTCGCTGCTCGGCACCTAGCGCCTTATCTCCGCCACCCCCGCATCCTGGGGCTGGCGGAGATGATGAATTTCCCGGGGGCCATCCAGGGGGAGGCCGACGTCATGGCCAAAATTAAGCTGGCCGCCAATGCGGGAAAACCCGTGGACGGCCATGCCCCGGGGGTGGGCGGCCGACCTTTTTAGGCTTACCGGGCCGCCGGCAGCGCCTTTGCCCTCTAACCCCCCCGCCGCGAGGAGGCCT
>JAERRP010000048.1 GCA_016735415.1 Desulfobacterales bacterium
GCACCGTTCGGACCAGGGAAATCTTGCGGGTCAGTAAATCGTGCCGCGGGTCCGGGCGTCGAAGATGTGCAGGTGGTTGAGGTCCATGGCCAGCATGACCCTTTTGCCGGCCTCGACCAGTTTGCGTCCCTCGCTTTTGGCAATCATTTTGGTACCGGACAGGTCCATGTGGAGGTTGGTTTCGCTGCCCAGAGGTTCGACAACTTCCACCCGTCCTTCGGTCTTCCAATCTTGCGGCAGTTTGGTGTCGCCGTTGTCAATGGTGATGTCTTCGGTCCGCAGTCCCATGACCACGTCCATGCCGGCCCGGAGTTCGGTGCCCTCCCGGGCGGGGACCGGGACCCGCAGCCCGCCTTCGATGGTCAGCACCAGACCGGCGTCCGCGGCGTCCAGTCGCGCCGGCACGAGGTTCATGGGCGGACTGCCGATGAAGCCGGCCACAAAGGTATTGACCGGATTTTCAAAGATTTCCAGGGGGGCGCCCACCTGCTCGATGTAACCGTCCCGCATGACCACCATACGGTCGGCCAGGGTCATGGCCTCCACCTGATCGTGGGTGACGTAAATGATCGTGTTCTGGACTTTCCGATGCAGCCGTTTGATCTCGATGCGCATCTGGGTGCGCAGTTTGGCATCGAGATTCGAAAGGGGTTCATCGAACAGATACACTTTGGGATTGCGGACAATGGCCCGTCCCATGGCCACCCGCTGGCGCTGGCCGCCCGAAAGTTCGTGGGGTTTGCGTTTCAGGAAATCGGTCAACCCGAGCGTTGCGGCGGTCTGCTGAACCCGTTCTTCGATTTCGGGTTTGGGTGTTTTGCGCAGTTTGAGCCCGAAGGCCATGTTGTTGAACACGTTCATGTGAGGATAGAGGGCGTAGTTCTGAAACACCATGGCCACGCCGCGGTCTTTGGGCGCCACGTCGTTGATCCGCTGGTCATCGATGAAGATTTCCCCCTCACTGATCTCTTCCAGACCGGCGATCATCCGCAGGGTGGTGGATTTGCCGCATCCCGAAGGCCCCACCAGAACGACGAATTCGACGTCCTTGATTTTTAGATCGATCCCATGAACCACTTCCTCTTTACCGAACCGCTTGACCACCTTCTTTAAATCGACACGTGCCATGGCCTCATTCCTGTCCCGGGATCGGCTACCCCAGCCGTCGCATAAATTTATTTCAGATCCGCCCGGACAACCAACACTTTTCAGACGCTTCCGCACGAACACCAATTAATTCTTGACTCCATTATCACATCCCCGATATTTGTGTAAATTGCTTTGGACATATAAACGCGACATCACTTTGGACATCTAAACACGACATCAATGGATAATAGAGCCCGAGCGGCGGGTTCTTACAATCAATAGCAATAATGGAAGGGGAGGAACGGTTATGAAATCGCGGAATTTAGTCCTGCTCATCGTTTTGACTATGGTGATTGTTTTCACGGCCGGCGAGGTGATGGCCAAACGTATTGAACTTCACTGGTGGCATGCCATGCGCAGCGCGCGCGGTGAGGTCGTCAATAACATGATCAAAGAATTTAACAACTCCCAGGATAAATACACGGTCATCGGCACCAACAAGGGCAACTACGATGAAACCGTCAACGCCGGCGTTGCGGCCATTCGGGCCGGCAAGCAGCCCCATCTGCTGCAGAGTTTCGAGGTGGGCACCCAGACCATGATGCTCTCCGGTGCGATTTATCCGGTCTATAAAATCATGGCCGATGCCGGCTACGACGTCAACTGGAAGGACTATCTGCAGCCGGTATTGTCCTATTACATGGACGCCGACGGCAACCTCGTGTCCATGCCGTTCAACTCCTCCACGCCGGTCATGTACTACAATGTGGATCTGTTCAAAAAGGCCGGCCTGGCGCCCCTTGATAAATCCAAGCCCGTCACATGGGATGAACTGGGCGAAATGCTGAAGAAAATCGTAAAATCCGGCGTACCGGGCGGTATGGTCACGGCCTGGCAGTCCTGGACCCAGATTGAAAACTACTCCGCCATCCACAACATCCCGTTCGCCTCCAAAGCCAACGGCTACGAGGGGCTGGACTGCGAACTGATGATCAACAACGACAAAGTGGTCAATCACATTGCCCGTCTGAAATCCTGGATGAAGGACGGCCGCTTTTTTTACGGCGGCCAGAAATACCAGGGCCCCAAGGCTGAATTCATCGCCCAGAACGCCGCCGTCTATATCGATTCCATCAGCGGCATCGCCAAACTGAAAAAGGCCGTCAAGGATTTCAAATGGGATGTGGCACCGCTGCCGGTGGAATCCTGGATGAAGGCGCCCCAGAACAGCATCATCGGCGGGGCCTCCAACTGGGTGCTCAAGGGTCACAGCAAGGAAGACTATGCCGGTGTGGCCGCTTTCCTGGATTTCCTGGCCAACAACGACATGCAGATTTACTGGCACAAGGAGACGGGTTATTTCCCGATCACCCTGACGGCTTACAAAGTGCTGAAAGACCAGGGCTACTACAAAGAATCCCCCTACCAGGAAGTCGGCATCAAGCAGATGACCCGCCGGGATCCCACCAAGATCTCGCGCGGACTGCGCCTGGGCTATTTCATCCAGATCCGCAACGTCATCAATGAGGAACTGGAACTTGTCTGGAACGACTCCAAGAGCCCCCAGGAGGCGCTTGACAATGCCGTCAAACGCAGCAATGTCCTGCTGCGGTCGTTTGAAAAGATCTACAAATAACTTGCGCATCGCATGATGCCATAAATCAGCGGCGCTTCCGGACGCGAAAACCGGGGGCGCCGCTTTGCGCGAACCCTTACGCCGAGCGACCATGATCAAGCGCTCCATTTTCTCCAACCGCTATCTGCCCTATTTTCTGATCCTGCCTCAGGTTCTGGTAACGGCCACTTTCTTCTACTGGCCGGCGTTGCAGGGGCTGATGCAGTCCATGATGCTGAGCGATCCCTTCGGATTCCACAGCCGGTTCGTGTGGTTCGATAATTTTATCGAATTGTTCCAGGACCCGCTCTATCTTCGTTCCATCGCCATCACCCTGGTGTTCAGCGCCTCGACCGCGTTTATCTCTATTTCCACCGGGTTGTTTCTGGCCACCCTGGCCAATCGCGCCCTGAAGGCCAAAGCGCTGATCCGAACATTTTTAATCTGTCCCTATGCCGTTGCACCGGCCATTTCAGGCGTCCTGTGGCTCTTTCTGCTGCATCCGTCTTACGGCGTTGTGGCCCTGGCATTCAAACGCTGGTTCGGCATTGGCTGGAACCCGGTTTTGGAAGGCGGCGATGCCATGATCATGGTGATCATGGCCAGCGCCTGGAAGCAAATCAGCTACAATTTCGTTTTCTTCATGGCGGGCCTGCAGGCCATTCCCCATTCCTTGATCGAGGCGGCCGCCATAGACGGCGCCAGCCCCTTTCGACGCTTCTGGGCCATCGTGGTGCCCATGCTGTCGCCCACCTTGTTCTTTGTCACCGTGATGAATATCATTTTTTCCTTTTTCGAAACCTTCGGCGTTATTCACACCGTCACTCAGGGCGGCCCGGGCGGCGCCACGAACATTCTGGTCTATAAGGTTTATCAGGACGGCTTCATCGGTTTAAACCTCGGGTCCTCAGCGGCGCAGTCGATTGTCCTTATGAGCCTGATCATCTTCATCACCGTCGTGCAGTTCAAATATGTCGAACGACGCGTGCAATATACGGGTTAGTCACTGATGGTCGAAAAAAC
>JAERRP010000439.1 GCA_016735415.1 Desulfobacterales bacterium
GGCCGAAATACCAGATGCATTTTTATATTTGGCTATGGCAGAGTCAAATTTTGCTCCAAATGCATACTCATCCACGTTCATCTTGGTTACCTGGATCCGGCCTTCGTACTTTTTGGCCAGTTCATCGATCATGGGGCCGATGGCTTTGCAGGGGCCGCACCAGGGGGCCCAGAAATCTACGAGAACGGGAAGGTCCGATTGCAGGACGGCGGTTTCGAAATTTTGATCCGAGACATCGTTAAGCTGATTACCCATGGGGTTTTTCCTTTCGATCGAAGTCATTATTCTATTAGAGTGCCACAATGGATTAAGGTTACATTTAATAAAACACAGCACCGCGGTTGGCAACCATCGCACGGTCAAGTTTTGCATCCCAATGGCCGATAACAGGCACACCGGGCCAAAGCGGCTCGGCGTAAGGTGAGCAGTATCCTGAACCGTTTTTCGGTCATTCAGGTCAACCGGGAGAAAACGACCGGGCTGTATTCGGGCGCTGCTTTATGGCAAGCACGAGCGCTATGGTGAACTTCAGAACCTGACCCGGGAGGGGTGTCTGAAGAGACCGCCCCGCCGCTTCAGGGCCGCAGGGCGCCGCAACATCCACTTCAATCTCCTGCTGTCCCCAACGCGTCGTTTCGACGCGCGCGAGATCGAACGCACGGTCACCGTCAACATTTCGCAAGACGGGTGTTTTATTTTCACGAGCGCGCGTTTCCAGAAAGGGCAGCGGGTGTGGATCCGTATCATGGAAATATATGACAAAACCCCGATTGCCTGCATCATTCGCCATAAACGCAAGTGGGGCCACGAAATGGCTATCCCCGGTATCGGGGTCCGCTTCGAGTCGCTGACGGATGCACCGCAGCATGTTCTCGCGGAGCGTTGTGCGCCGTCATCCTGACCGGAAAGGAACGCCAGCCAGCCTATCATGAACACCCGGAATATCAATCCTTTCATCAAAGCAGTGGCCGGTATATTCACGACCATGATCGATCCCGCCTTCTTTCTTATATTCGCAGGGAACGCTTCAGAGATTTTTACGGAGGAAGGATGCTTTCAAGGTCGGTGACGCCGTTCAAATCCACCTGGCGGGCAAAACGGTCGTCCACCAGGGTGGTGATATCGGTGTTCGGTATCAGGTTGTACCGATGCATTTTATCCGCCAGTTCCTGGATTTCCGAGACACGGGGGGTGAAGCGGTCGTACTCGATGCGGGCTTCAGGGGTGGTCAGGGCAAACGCGATCACTTCCCGGGGCTGGTTCCAGTAGTGCGAGGCGATGGTGGCGGCTTTTTGCGGATACTGGTGAGCCCACATACCTGAGCGGGCCGCCCCGGCAACCATCTGCCGTACGGCTTCAGGGTTGCGTTCGATCAGATCCTGTTTGACGAGGACTAGGTTGCAGATAAAATGGGGCCAGATCTCTTCCACATAATGCAGCACCTCGGCGTCGCCGGAGAGAAGGGTCTGGGCCGCGAAGGGTTCTCCCACAAAATAGGCGTCCAGTGATCCCGCAGCCAGCGCCGAGGCCATGTCCGGCGGATTCATTTCAACGATTTTGACACGACCTTCCACGGGGGTGCCCTTCAGCATGTCCAGAACTGCCAGATGATGGCCCGAATAGCGCATGGGAACCGCCAGGGTTTTGCCGGCCAAATCCAGGATGCTTCGCACCTTCAGGGCCTTGCGCACCACCAGCGTGCTCTCGTGGCGGTTGACGATATAGACGATGCGGACGTCCGTTTCCTGTTGTTTGAGAACGATGGCCAGGGGGGCGATCATGAAGGCCGCTTCGATGTGTCCGTTGCGCAGGGCTTCCGCCATTTCGGCGAAAGAAGCGAACTTGATGGCCTTGAACCGGTAATCCCCGGTATGCGCGCTGGTGAGGTCCAGGAGCGGGGCGGCCAGATTGGTGACGACCGGCATATATCCCATGCGGATGGTGGCCCGCACGTCCTGGCGGTAGTTCAGCCAGTAATGCAGAAATGCGATCAGAACCAGCCAGCCGATGATGGCCAGCCCGCATTGCCAGGCTTTGGATTTGACCATCCACCGCCCGATGTGCCGATCAGACCGCATAAGGCACTCCCATCATCAGAAAGATTTCACTGCGCAGCTTATTGAGATCGGGGTCTTTCTGAAAATCACGCGGACGACTGAAGACCAGGTCCTGGTTCATCTTGACCGTGGACGGCCGATCACTCATGATCACAATGCGGTCGCCCATGATCAGGGCGTCATCGATATCGTGGGTGACCACAATGGTGGTCTTGCCGATGAATTCGTGCATGTTGACCACTTCTTCCCGCATTTTCATGTGCGTTAGAAAGTCGAGTCCGCTGAAGGGCTCGTCCATGATCAGAATGTCAGGGTTCACGGCCAGAGCCCGGGCCAGTTCGGCCCGGCGCTGCATGCCGCCCGAGAGCTGATGGGGGTAGTGGTGCTCGAAGCCTTCGAGTTCGACCATCTCGATATGTTCCGCGATTTTTTCGGCTTGGGCCTGTGGATCCTGCATCTGTCTCAGTCCCAGACCAACATTTTCCCATACCGTCATCCAGGGCAGCAGGCCGTTGTGCTGGAAGACGAAAATATGGTCCGATCCCGGTCGCTTGACTTTACGTCCGTCGATGCTGACGCTGCCGGAGGTGGCCGGTTCGAATCCGGCCATGATGCGCAGGAGGGTCGATTTGCCGCAGCCCGAAGGCCCCAGGATGCAGACCATCTCGCCCTCGGCGAAGTCGAGGTCCACATGATCGAGCACCGGGATGCAGTCCCCATAGCCGATGGCCAGATTGTCGCCCTGGCGGGTGTGACGGCGCCGGTTGCGGTAGGCTTTGCAGACGTTATGGATGACAATATGGCCCATAGGGTTCAGCCGTTTCGATGCCAGCCGGCGGACTCGATCCGGCCCAATCGTCGCATGAGGGTGTCCAGCAGAAGCCCGATGACGCCGATGACGATCATGCCGTCCATCACGTAGTCCATCCGCAGGGCGTTTCGTGAATCCAGGATCAAATAGCCCAGGCCGGACTGGACCGCGATCATTTCGGCCGCCACTACCACCAGCCAGGCGATCGTCACGGAGAGGCGCAGGGCCGTAATGGTGCCGGGGATCATGGCCGGAATCACGATTTTAGTGATGACCTCCCGCCGGGTGAAATTAAAGTTGGCGGCCACTTGAAAGAAAACCGGATTGATGGCACCGACCGTAATGGCGGTGGAGACCACCAGTGGGAAAAAACTGGAAAGAAAGATCAGGAATACGGCCGGTTTGTCACCGATACCGAACCAGAGCATGGACAGGGGAATCCAGGCCAGGGGCGAGATCGGGCGCAGGAACTGGATGATCGGGTTGAGCAGGGCCCGGGCGGTTCGCAGTCGCCCCAGCAGAATGCCCAGCGGCAGCCCCAGGATAACCGCCAGGTAAAACCCGGCGGTTATCCGGAACAGACTGGCAACGGTATGGCGAAGCAGGGTCCCGTCGGCCATGAGTTCGCCCAGACTGACAAAGACCTGCAGGGGGCCTGGAAATACTTGTCGGCTCCAGCCGGAAAAGCGCGCCAGGAGATCCCAGGCCACCAGCAGCAGCACGAAGGCCAGGCAGGGGAACACGAGGTTCATGACAATGCTGCGCGATCGGTTTTCGGGGGCCGTATGCGGGGTCAATAGTGCCTGCTCCGGGACTACGTTTGGGCCGTGCGGTTAAAAAGCATTGTAGATCAAATGAATGCCGATCAGGGTCAGAAGGAAGATAAAGACCTCTTTCAACATCCGTTCATTGATCCGTTCGGCCAGGCGTGGTCCGATCTGTCCGCCGATCAGGACCCCGGGCACGGCCCAGGCCACAGTGGACCAGTGGGGTGTGCTGCCCAGCACGTAATGAAAGGCCGCCCCCAGAATACAGGTGCCGAAGATGGTGGCGATACTCGTGGCCACCGCCGCTCGCATACGCAGGGCCAATTTGCCGCGCAGGATCGGGACCAGCCACTCGCCGATACTGACGCTCAGCATTCCGCTGGCCACGGACATCAGGGAAATCCAACCCATATAAGGTCTGGCCGCGCGCAGCGTGATGTGTCGATGTCCCCGTTGGTCGTACTTCTGGTTGGAGGAGACGAACAGGAACGCCGTCATCATGGTCAGCAGCCCCAGGGCCAGTTCGATGTGGGCCGGACGGATATTGCGCATCATGCAGGCCCCGATTGCAATGCCCGGTACCGTGACCGCCAGCAGGATGCCGGTCAGTTTAAAATCGACCAGCGCACGGCGGGCGTATGCCAGGCTGCTGGAACCCATGCCGGCGGTCTGGATAATCAGCGAGGTTATCACCGATGCATCCGGCTCCATTTTGAGAACCAACATTAAAAACGGCATCCACAGGATGCCGCCGCCGATGCCCACGGCCGATACCACGGCTGCGATCAACACCCCCATTGGAAAAGCCAGCCAGAAACTACCCATGTCGTCGTGTCCGGTCGATCGAGTAGAATTTGAAACAGCCGACGAATTCGTCCAGGGCCGTCAATTTATCTTCCAGGTGTCCCAGGTGGGCGCGTACGGTCTCGAGATCTTCAGGGCTTACCGAATCCCGGTCCAGCAGGGCCGAGGCCCGGGTCACCGCACGCCCTCCGGAAGTGCACGTATTATGCGAGAGGTGGATGATCTCCTGCAGGTTGCTGGCCATTTCATTGATTACCCCTCCCAGGTCCGCCAGTTCGTTATCGGCTTCGATCTGAATGGTTTGGCTGAGGTCGCCCCGGGAAATGCTTTTGGATTTTTCGATCATGTGCTGCAGCGGTTCGGTGATATTCTTGATGAACATGGTCAGGACGATCACCATGACGGACATGATGATCAGGATCATCAAAACCGCCTTGTTCCTGAGCCGGTCAAGCGGATGGAACATGGCCGTGCGATCCAGGCCCTGTTCGGTCTGTTTCTCGATCCGGGTCAGCCAATGGCCCCGCAGATCGCGGCCGTGGGTTTCGGCCACGAATTCGACGCCCACCAGAAGCGAAGCGAACCCGATCAGAAGAAAATAGATGATCATGGTCCGCTGCAGCGTATATCGGGACTTGAATATCATATCAGCGCTGCTTCAGGCCGTTGCGGCGGTTTTCCGGGGGGCTGACCGTCAGAGCGCCAAATTCTTTTTTGAGTGCGAAATAGGTACTCAAATCATCCTTCATGACCCCCCAGAGTACATCGTAGCGGCCTTCGGGCAGGTTGTCCGGGACCCGAAAGGGTCGGGTGAAGACATTCAGCCCCGGAACCACGCGGACTTCGAGGTCGTCCTGTGCGCTGTGAACCGGTTCCTGTCCTTCCCGGCGCAGGGAGGCGCCCAGAATCATGTCGTGTTCGAAGGCATTGAAATTGAACAGTGTAAACTCCAGATTGAGCCGATCACCCGGCCGGCATTCACGGCGATCGAGGCGGTATTGTTTCAGCAGCACATGCGCACCGTTTTCCTCTGTGGCAAAGGGCCGGAAGTCCACCCGGTCATTGACGGTATTTCCGCGGCCCGGCCCAGCGCCGGCCGGGCCGTCGGATGCGCCCCAGTAATTGCCGGGGGCATGAATGCGCCGCCGCCCCGCTTTGTAGACGGCAAAATAGCTGTTGTGCTGAAAGTCGTTGCGCGAAATGAAGGGTGCCGCCTGTCTGGTCACCGTGATGCCGCTGCCGTTGCGATTGGCAATCATATTATTGGTGACGGCGACATCGCTGGTTTCGAGGTTCAGTTCCAGATTCTCCAGAATGCAGTGGCGCAGATAG
Source organism: Desulfobacterales bacterium (assembly GCA_016735415.1). The sequence goes on from JAERRP010000439.1 coordinate 5,772, forward strand.
CCTTTACTACCGGACCGGTAGACGATCATCTCCCGATTGGCCAGATCTTCCAAACCATCGAAAACCGCCTTGTCCGCCACGAGCCGACCGTGGACCAGCAGGCGCGCTCCCGGTTCGAAGCGGACAGTCGCCCGGGGTTGAATGCTCAGAGCGGTATCGGGTGATAGCTCGACCTCACCGGTCAGTATGTAGGGGGCCTGGGCTTCGGTCCAAACGCTATCATGCGCGATTTGTCCATGGATGATATTCTGGGCCTGCACCGGCCGGCCCAGGAGCAATAACGCCAGACCCAGCAGGGGTATCCATTGTCCGGGCGGAAAGGCCTGAACGCCCGCCGGTGTTGTATGGACGGGCTCAGGTCGCACGGTCGGTCGTTTCCGCGATCTCCCGAGCCAGCGCCATGTACTGCTGTCCGGACCGGCTTTGTTGATCGTAGTGGGAAACGGGCATGCCCATGATCTGGGCTTCCCGCAAGCGGCTGTCGTGAGGAATGACCGTCGGGTACAGCTGGCCCCGGTAAAGTTCCTGCAGCTTGGAAAAAATGACGCGGGCGGCGGTTTCATCCTCGTCATACATGGTGACCAGAATGCGGGCTTCGATGGCCGGGTTGGTTTTACGCCGGATCAGGTCGATAATGCTCAGAATCTGGTCGACACCGTGGGTGGATAGGTAGTCGCAGGGGGTCGGGATGATCACCCGGTCGGAGGCTGTTAAGGCGTTGAGGGTGAAAAATTCGATCGACGGAGGTGTATCGATGAGGATGAAATCGAAACGGTTTTTGACGAGATTGAGCCGGTCGTTCAGGATGTACTCGTAGTCTTCCGCCCCGAAGAATTTTTTGTTGAGCAGGACCATGTTCTTGCCGGCCGGAAGCAGCCACAGATCGGGGTAAGGGGTTTGGACCAGGGTGTTGTCCATAGCCTGGGGGCCGTTTTGGAGTACGTCATAGAACGAAGCGGTTTCCTGACGGCCCAGCAATATGGACAGATTGGCCTGCACGTCGAAGTCGATGAGCAATACCCGTTTGCCGAGTTGGGTCAGGGCCAGACCCAGATTGAGGCAGGTGGAGGTTTTGGCGACGCCGCCCTTCTGGTTGCTGATGGCGATGGTATTGCCCTGGTGGGTGACGTGTTTGGCGGCTGACAGGTCGATAAAAGGAATTTCCTGTACGCGCACCGGACGATAGGCCGTAAAGACATGCCGGCATCGGGAACAGCGCGCGGTAAAACTTCTGGCGTTGGCCTTGATCCGCTTTTCGTCCAGTTGAAAGCGGCTTTGACATCTTTCGCAGATAACAATCATCGGCGCTCCTTCATCCGGCCATGATGGAAGTGATGGCCTGCGGCAGTTCGATTTCGTCCAGTACGATATCGACAGTTCCCCGTTGGATGGCGTTGTGGGTCAGGTTGGGATAGACACAGCATTGGGTGTCCTGGGCCAGGGTGACACCTGACAGTTTGCGAATGTGGGCAAAGCCCTCGGCCCCGTCGTTGCCTATGCCGGTCAGCAGGACGCCCACCGTGTTCTGCTGAAAGATTTCGGCCGCGGAGGCAAAGAGCATATTCAGCGGTTCTTCTGCCGACCCGACCACGTGCAGGCAAGGTGTCCCGTCCGTATGGGTCTGGATACGAACCGCATCCTGGCAGGAGCTGATGTAGCAGGTGCCCTGCTCGATGGCCATACCGTCCCGGGCTTCGCGGATGCGCCAGGGGACCGAAGCGTCGAACTGTTTGACGAAGGCTCCCACGATCTTGGGGGAGATTTCCTGCACGGCAACAATGGCGGCCGGCAGGGTGGGGGGCAGGCTGGCAAGCAGGCGAATGACCGTATTGGGACCGCTCAGGGTGGTGCCGAGGGTCAGCAGATATTCCAGTGGATGGTAGCCGTAGCGGGCTGAAAAATTGGCATGCGTACCCCCGCTATCCCCGCGCATCAGCCGCACGCGGCGGACATTATCGAGGTTGACGGCGCTGGCCAGTTTGATGCGGTCGATCAGCTGCTGTCGGGATTGATTGATGTCCGTCGAAACCGCCCCGGACGGTTTGGGAATGAAATCGACGACTCCCAGCCGCAGGGCGTCAAACGTAATGGCGCCATCACTGAAAAGCGAGCTCAGGACTACAATTGGAACGGGCGACTCGATCATGATATGGCGGATGCTGGTAAGCCCGTCCATGATGGGCATGTCGATATCCAAAGTGACCACGTCGGGCTGGAGGGCTTTGATCTGTTCCAGGCCTTCCTGCCCATTGCGGGCCGTGCCGATGATACTGATCTGGGTGTCGCAATTGAGCACATCGACAATGGCCTTGCGCATGAAGGCGGCGTCGTCCACTATCAAAACATTGATTTCTTCCTGCATATCATCTCCCGAAGCCGATTCGGCCTCAAGCCGGTGGATTCAGTTCTTGTCCGGCACACCAGGCCGCAATGCAGTTACTGATGGTTTCCGGTTCACATTCCTCATTGCAAAGGTCGGCTTCCACGGCGGCCTTCAGGCCCGCCGGCATCATGCAGCTGGCGCGCTGCTGGATCAGCAGGTGGCCGCCGTTTTCGCGCACATAGCGCAATCCTTCCAGATTCCCGGTTTCGGCGCCGGAGAGCAGCACCACCTGAAGATTTTCTCCGAAGCAATCGGCGGCCGAGAATAGCAGTAAATCAAAATAACTGGGGCCGTATCCGTAATCCTGGCGCCCATCCTGCATTCGCACGACGGGTGTCCCGGCGGTGATGTTGAGCCGTAGCGAGCATCCGTGCGTACTCAGATAAAAGTGCCCGCGTCGGAGGGGCGTGTCGTCGGCCAGGGTGTCCACGCTTAAACGGCTGTACTTTCCCAGGTGCGCTGCCAGGGTCGGTAAAAAGACCGGCGGGGTGGATTGCAAACCGACCAGCGCCGCAGCGCTGTCTTCGGGCAGTCCGGTGAACAGTTGCCGCATGGTCCCGTGGCCGCTGCAGCCCGCAGACACAATTACCAGACGTCTGGCGGCCGGGGCCTGGTGGCCGTGGATAATCCCGGAACGGTCAGCGGCGCGGCCGCGCAAACGGCGAAAAGCTCTGATATCGGCGACCGCGGCCCGGTGAATGCGTTCGACAATTTTTTGCTGCTGAAGCAGAAGATCTTTGCTTTTGACCGGTTTGGCCATGAAATCGACGGCCCCGAGATCCAGAAACGAGAGCACACTTTCCGGTGAGCCACTGCCCACGTTGCTCATCACCACCACTGGACAGGGGTTTTTGATCATGATGTGTTTCAGGGCCGCCTTGCCGTTCATGACCGGCATGTTGACATCCAGTAGAATAATATCGGGGCGCAGTTCTTCCGCCAGCTGCAGGGCTTCTTCGCCGTTGCGGGCAATTCCGGCCACCTCGATATCGCCTGAGGCGGCCAGCATGCTGCCCAGAATCTTGCCCATGACAATGGAGTCCTCCACCATCAGGACACGAAGTTTGGGGCTCGCGCCGAGGACGCTGTCGCTGTCAACCGGGGCCGCATCGTCTTCGGTCAGCATGTCGGATTCGTCGACGCGCCGGGCGGCCTCCATGAGCAGAAATTCATAGCTTTTTTTAATGGTGGCCACTTCACTGACGCCGCCGTCAAGGGTTTCAAACCCACCGCTTTTCCATCCCAGGATCGGGTAAAAGGCTTCCTCGCCGGTCAGCTGACCGCAAACGGCGTGCGCAATCTCGCCGTCCCAGATATGAATCGTGCCCTGCTGGGCCCCTTTGCTGACCCGGATCGTGATGGTGGCGGCTGAAAGGCAGCACATCTGAATCAGGTCATCAAGCTGAATGTTCTTCAGTGTGCCGGCAAAACCCTGGTTGTGCCCCTGGGACAGCTCATTGATGCGCCGTCCCAGATGGACGGCATCACAGGGTGCCTCGATGATCTGCAGGTTCGGATGAGAGGGGATTGCGCGGTGCCGAACCGTATCGTCGGGCGGCAGGATTAAAATGGTTTCAAGATGGGGATAACCTGCCAGGATTTCCTTGAAATATGGCTGCGGAAAAGTTTCGCCGGCGGAAACACCGATGACAGCCAAAAAGATATCCGCGCTTGCCAGTATTTCCAAGGCTCTGGATCCGTCGCCGGCCGTCAGCAGGCGATAAGACGCCGTATCGGCATACAGATGATCCGCCAGGGATTCGCGCAGTTGCGAATCGCAGTTGATCAAGAGAATTTTCTTGAGGCCTGCATCCATAATTAGTAGCTGCGCATGAGGGCCGCGAATAGAGCCATAGACCCCTGATGGGACTTGCGGCTCGATCGGCTAGAGCGCCGCGGCCTTAATTTTTTTCTGCGCCTCCCGGTCAATGGAGATATTAACGAGTTCGTAGATATCCAGGATAAGCGATATGCGGCCGTCACCTAAAATGGTGGCCCCGGAAAAACCGCTTTTCTCCTGCAGGTAATCCTCCAGCGGCTTGATGACGACTTCTTCCTGCCCCAGCAGGTCATCCACCACCAGACCAACCCGCTTCATACCCGTACTGACGACGACCACAAAGGCCCGCGAGCCGTTTAAGGACGAAGGGGCCATATTGAAGAGACCGTCCAAGCGGACCAGCGGCAGCGTGCCTGAGCGCAACTGCATGACTTCAACCCCTTCGATGGTGTCGATATCGTCGTCGGCGATGCGAAGCGTCTCTTCTACGGTGGCCAGCGGTATGGTAAACAGCTCACGGCGCACCTTGACCAGCAGCGCCGGTATGATCGCCAGCGTCAGCGGGATCTTGATCCGGAAACGGGTCTCGATGCCCGGCGTGGTGTCGATTTCGATGGTGCCGTTGAGTTTTTCGATGTTCTTCTTGACCACATCCATGCCCACCCCGCGGCCCGAGGTGTGGGTAACCTTGTCGGCCGTCGAAAAGCCGGGTTTCATGATGAGGCCGGTTAATTCTTTGGTGGTCATTCTATCGATGTCTTCGCGCGAGATGAAGTTCCCGTCCAGGGCCTTGGCCCGGATGCGATCGAGATCCAGCCCCCTGCCGTCATCGACGATTTCAATGACCACATGGTTGCCTTCGTGGTAGGCTTCGAGTCGAATGGCGGCGGTTTCGGGTTTGCCCTTGCGGCGGCGTTCAGCGACCGTCTCCACGCCGTGGTCTACGGCATTGCGGATGATATGGATAAGGGGGTCTGAAATTTTTTCAATGACCATTTTGTCGAGTTCGGTTTCTTCGCCCCGGATATCCAATTCAACCTGTTTGTCGGTGTCGCGTACCAGGTCAAAAACCAGACGCGGGTAGCGGTTGAAAAGCTGCGCGATCGGCAGCATGCGAACCCTCATGACCCCTTCCTGAAGTTCGTTGGCAACCCGGCCCAGGGCCACGGTGGCTTCGCTCAGGCGGAAGGTCAGCCCCTTGATCTGCTTCATTTCGCGGGTATCGAGTTTAAACTGCTGCTTCAGGTTCTGCTGCAGATTCCGCATTTCACTGAAAAGCTGGGCGAACCAGGCCCGGCTGACCACCAGTTCGCCCACCTGATTCATGAGGGCATCAATCTTGGTGGCATCGACCCGGATGCTCTGTTTGAGTATTTTTTCGCCGATGCGGTCGGCCTGACGGCGTCCGGAATGTTCGGGGTTGCGCCGATCCGGCTCCGCCAGCAGGTCCGTCTCATCGGTGGCGATGGCGATATCCGCTTCAGGATCGACATCTTTCTGGAAGGCATCCGTGCCCGCCAGGTCGTCCGGCACGGAAGGCTCCGGGTTTTCCCTTACCGGCGACCAGTCCTCATTGTCCGTGTATTCGGCAAACAATGGAATTTCCAGGTCGGATTGATCCATGTTGCTCGGGCTTTCGGCCGTATTTACGGGAAGGCCGGGTTCCGTTTCTATGGGCGTTTGCGCCGACCCGCCGTTCTGGAGGTTCTGGATGCGTTCCAGCAGGTCGTCGATGGATGTTTGTTCACTGTGACTTTGCTCCAGGTCTTCGGTCAGAAGACCGATACGGTCCCGGGCGGCCATAAGAAGATCGATGGTGTCACGGTCTGCGGGTTTCTCTTCCCGTCGCAACTGATCCAGAAGGTTTTCGAGCCGATGCGACAGATCGGCCATACGCTCCATTCCGAGGTATTCGGCCGCGCCCTTGATGGTGTGGACCGATCGGAAAATGTCGTCCAGTGTGTCCCGATGCCCGGGATCTTTTTCAAGGTGGAGCAGACTGCGTTCCATCTCCTCGAGATGTTCCACGGTTTCCACCAGAAAATCGTTCATGAGGCTGCTGTCAACGCGCTCTGTTTTTTCGCCGCCGGCAGGGTCCGGCACCATGTCTTCTTCGGCTTGGGAGGCATGATCCGCAACTGTTGCCGGCGTGGCCTCGTGTTCCTCATCCGTCCTTGACATGGACGCTTTATGGGCAGCGGGCCCTTCGGATTCCGAGTCGGTTTCGTCTTCTACTGCCAAAGTCTCGCCGGCTTCGGCGCTGGGAACGGGTTTGCCGGCGGTGGTATCCGGAATTCGGACTTGCGGGAAAAGATCGGCAACGGAGGCAATATTGGCTTCCATATAGTCGGCCATGAAATCAGTCAGAAAGCTTTCGTCGCCGGCCTCGAGACGTTCGCGGGCATTGTGGATGGAGGTGATCCAACCGTCGTACAGGCCCCTCAGCTTGGCATAGCCCATGTAGTTGGCCGAGGAGCGCAGCGGATCGATGCGCGTCAGGCAGGCGTCCAGAAGGCCCATCCGGTGGTCGTGGTCGGCGTCAGGCAGAGCGGCGGTCTTAGCTTTGAGGGTCGCAAGGCCTTCTTCGAGTTGCTTTAGGAAGATGGCGAAAAGCTCTTGATCGTACTCTTCTTCGTAATTTTCGGTGTCGATTTTTGGAGATTCGGCTGCGGGTGCGGCCGTTTCCGGAGTCGCCCTGGGTGTCGGGCTGTCTGCCGCGGTGCTTTCTTTCGAGGGGGACACATCCGTCGTGAGGTATTCCCGGGGAGTGGACGTCGCCATGGTTGGCGCCGGTGCCGCCGCCGGTGTGGCGGTGTTGTCCGCGGTGGTTTGAAGGGCTTGGGTGTCTTCTGCGGCCACCTGAGTCCGCAAATATGGCCTGTCATAAAATGGCTGATACTTGAACCCCAGCTCCCT
>JAERRP010000195.1 GCA_016735415.1 Desulfobacterales bacterium
GGTTCCAGGATTCAAGGATCCAAGGATTCAAGGGCTTGTTTTCTAAAGATTTTATCAGCGCTTTTAACATTCTTTCGGTTTCGGCGATATCCTTTGTGATTTTTAAGCATTTCACCCGAATTCTCGACCCCTTGAATACTGGAACCCTATTTTTCAGCATTTCACTTGATTCCTCGAACCCCTGGCTCCTGGATCCCTTGGAATCACTCCAACTCTTTTGGAGATGATTCTCAATCTTTCACCCTGGTGATGCCCGCGTGGAAACTTCATGAGCCCCATGGTGGCAGCTCCTACCAATTCCGATAGTAGGTGCCGTCCAGGGCCTGCTCATCGTTTTGGGAATAGACATCATAAACATCCTGCCCTCCCCAGATGTCACTGTCGGGATCGTCGGCATAGGCACGCAACCCCCACTCACCGTCCTCGGTCATCGGGTCGTGCGGGATGCGTCGCAGGAATTTAAAAATGACGGGTGCCGGGTCCGACGACGCCACCCCTTCAACCAGAATGGCAAGCGTGGGGGGATATCCGGAATCATCTGTATTTTTAGCTATTTGCCCCTCATCAACCTTTTTTTTGTATTCATCCAGGGCTTTGCGGATGATACGCAGATTCTGCCGCAGTTCGATCTCGCGCGATCGCTTGTAGGTCATATAGGAAAGCGGAAGGATGCCGCTCATCAGGATGGAAAGAATGGCCATCGCGATGATCAGTTCAATCAGAGTAACGCCCCTGTCGCCCCATTTAATCTGATTGGCCATTTTTTAAAAGAGAACCACTGTCATGATTGAACCAGTTTCAGGCATCAGACGAAGGGCGGACAGCACCATGCCGGAACCAAAATAATTGATTAGCTGCCGATGGCCCACCGGCGATTAACCACATGAATGTCGCGCGTAAACTCTCTGCGCTCACGATAGCGGCGGCATTCTTCCTCCGCCGTTGATTTGACCGCGTATGCGCCGATGTAAATGCGATGAAAAAAGCCTTTGCGGGGGATCTGGGCAGGGATCACGAAACATTGGTAGTTCAATCCGGCCAACTGCTGGGCACGTTTTTCAGCTTCTTTGCGATCCAGGTAGGAGCCTACATGGATGCTGTAGTCCGCATTTTCAGGCCAGCCCATGCCGTAACGCGATGGAATCACTGCTGCGGCTACTGCGGCCACGGCTATATCAGTTGCGCCGGCAGCGGCCGGTTGCGGCGTCGGTTGATTCGACAGCGGTGCCGGGGGCGCCTGGGAAGGCGGCGTTTTTTCGGATTCAAGCGTCCCGGCATCTTCTTGAAGAATTTCCAGAATACCTTCACGCGGCTTGTTGTGATAACGCTTGGCTTTAGCGTTTTCCACCTCGAAAGGGGTTTCGACCGACCAGCGTTCTTCGCTTCCGGACCAGATCGCGGTCGCATCGCCGCTGGGGATTTCCTGACTTCGCACCACCAGCGGGGTAATAACCATCAGGACGTCTCTTTTGGTATCCTGCTGGTCCCGATTCGAAAAAAGGCTGCCCATGGCCGGGAAGTCCCCTATAAGCGGGATTTTACGAACTGCCCGGCGTTCATCGTCTTGAATGAGGCCACCGATAATAACGGTTTCACTGTCGCGCAGGGTCAGCACACTTTGAGCCGTCCGGGTACGAATGGGAAATTGGGGGTTCTCGGGCGTGTTGATATTCTCGCCGATGGCACTCACCTCGAGCGTCAGCTTGAGGGTAATCTCATCGTGAATGTTGATGACCGGCAGCGCATCCAGTTTGACCCCCACATCGTAGTACTGAAAATCGAAGGTCACGTCGCCCGTGTTCGAGTCCACCCGGCGGTTGGTCTGCAAAGGAACCCGCTCGCCCAGTAAAATGGATGCTTTTTCGGCATTCTTGACCCTTATTTTGGGCTGGGCCAGAATGCGGGTGTCGCCGTCCTGTTTCAGCAGATTCAGGGTGGCCTGCGGTGTCGACAGAATTAATTCCTTCTGGGTGATGCGCCGGAGGGAATAAAGGGAAATGTCGTTTACAAAACCGGTATCCTCGCTGGGGTTGTCACTGCTCTCCCCGATACCGACTGTGATGCTTTCGTTGAAGGTCAGGCCCAGATTTTCCTGCAGGCTTTGCGTGACTTCCAGAAACTCCACATCCAGAAGCACTTCCGCCGGCATGCCATCGTTGGCCTCGATGATGCGCGAGGCGATTTCGATCACTTCTTTGCTTCCACGAATAAGGATGGCATTCAGGTTTTCGTTGGCAATGATGTCCCTGCTTTTTAAAATTTTGGACAAAAGTTCCACGGCCTTTTTGGGAGCAAGATTGGACAGGTAGAAAGTCCTGATCTGGAGGTCTTCATATTCTTTGGCTTTCTGAGGCGTGTCCGGATAGATAATCATGGTTTTTTCATTTACCATGACGGTATTCAAATCGTTGGTTCTCAGCAGGACGTCGATAAAGCGATCAAAGGAAACGTCGGTCATGAACATGGTGACCTTGCTGTTCGGCATTTCCTTGTCGAAAATGAAGTTGATGCCGGCGAGTTTGCTCAGCACTTCGAAAACGTTGATGATGGGTGTATTTTTGAATTTGAAGGACACCGGCGCATCCGATTTAAATCCGGGCCGGTCGATCACCGATGCTTTTTTTTCTTTCTCGTAAAAAGACAGGGCCCTGGCGGCTGGCTCGAAATCCGGGTCCAGTTCGGCCGCTTTTTGAAAAGCCTCCAAAGCCTGCGAGTGTTTTTGCGTTTTGATGAAGTTCTGTCCCTGTTTGTAGTAGTGGCGGGCGTTCAGCTTGTTCTGGGCCTCGGCGAAAAGCTCCGAGGCGGGGATGTTGGTGGGATTGAGGGCCATACTGATCTGGAATTCCTCCATGGCCTCTGTGAAAAGTTTTTGCTGGAGGTTGGATTTTCCGCGCTGCAGGTGCATTTGCGAGGCCTTGAACTTGGAGCGTCGCAGCATCAGGTTGATTTCGGTGTCACCCGGGTTGCCCTCATGGGCCTTCTGGAAAAAAGTAACGGCTTTGTCCCAATCACCGGAATCGGCGTATTTGTGACCTTCTCGCAGGTAGCGCGTATCGGTGGCACACCCCGCGATGCCAAGAATAAGCAGGCCCGCTATCGATAGATGAAGAATATTTATGACGGTTCGCGCGTGCATTTCTTTCCAAGCCGGCGGCATTTCTCGTGCGCAGCTAAGGGCTCGTGTAAAAATAACTTCACATTTTAAGCGCCGATGCATCCCGCCCGGCGGCGTTGTAAAAGCTCGGAATAGGCCGGCTATTCCTGCGCTTTCGCGCCTTGTCCGACAGGCGCCTCAACGCTGAAAATTGCTAATTTATTTTTGCGCGGACCCCAAGCGCTGGTTTATAAAATCGGGTTCTTCTCCAATTTAGTTGGAGAAGAGGGTCCCGGGATTCAAGGGTTTGTAATTTTTCAGCATTTCACTCGAACCCTCGACCCCGTAATCCTTGACCCCTATTTTTCAGCATTTTACTTGAATCCTTCCATCCGCAACGCTCAGAATCACTCCAACTCTTTTGGAGATGATCCAAAAATCGTATAAGGATTTAAACTATATAGCACTAACATTGAATGAAATC
>JAERRP010000885.1 GCA_016735415.1 Desulfobacterales bacterium
GAAAATGGATGCGGCCGATGAACAGGTGTTCGTAGATGTACCGGGACATCAGCTTTTTTTTCAACGAGGTCCCATTAAAAAATTCTTCCCACTGCCCGATGAGCCGGACAGCCTGATCCGACAGCGGCGGTGGGGGGGTGATGTGAGCCCCCTGCCGCAACCAGTCCACAATGGTTTCACGTTCCTTGTCCGTAAGCGCGGGCAGGGCATAGGGCATCCCCCAGAGCGGATATTTCTTCTTATAATCCTCGAATTCCTCGGCGGTCGTACAAATATATTCGTGGTTGAGGCGGATATCAAAAGTCGCCGGCAGCAGGTCGGTTTGGGGCAGCGGGTGTTCCTTTTTCAGTTGCAGCATCAGGTTCAGGACGGAGTCTCCAAGATTGGCGGCCGGGGTCTGGTCCCGTTCATTCAAGACCGGATGAAATCCCAATTGGCGCCATCCTTCGGCCGAATCAGCGTCGATGTGCAGCCGGGTAGGGTGGGCGGCGGTCAACCTGGCCGTGTAGACCAGGGCCTTGGTCCCCCCGCGATCGATGCCCTCGAAACAGGTCGTTTTCAGCTGACAGGGCGCGTCGTAGCAGCTGTGGCAGACACTGCAGCGCCGCTCGACGATGGGCTGCACATCATCGTAAAAAGAGACATCCCCGGGCGTGGTCGCCGCCACACGCCGGTCTACACCATCCTGCGCCGGGCCATACTTTTGATTGAATTCGATGGCGCGATACAGACTGCATCCACCCAGTAACGCGATCACCAGGACCAAGAGGGTAAGTTTCTTTTGCATCAATGGGCTCCTTTTGTCGGCATGCCGACCCGGTATCAATTGTCGGTCAGTACGATCTTGCGGATTGCTCCGGCCGGGAGATTGGCAAACTCGGGAACATTGGCGGCAGAGCGGCTGTCACTGAAACGGGATAAGCACACCGGGGGACTGTCCATCCCATTTTCATCAATATGGGTCAGGAAGATTTCCGTAAAGGCCGAGTTGACTTTGGAGGAGAACAGCAGCCACTTTCCATTGGGAGAGAAGCTGTGCCAGGAATTGAACCGCGTGCGGTTGCAGTGCATCCTGCGGGGCTGGCCGCCGGCCGCCGGGATAATATAGAGTTCGCTGTCCGGCTGGAGCATGATGCCGGATTTACTGCGGGTAAAGACGATCCAGCGGCCGTCCGGCGAAAATCTCGCAAAATAATTACTCATCCCGTTGCGGCTGGCCCCCTTCAGGGGCTCCGCCGTTCCGCCCCGGCCCTGATTGAACGGAATTCGGTAGAGATCGAACTGGATCGGGTACTTGCGGTTGAGCGCCTGGATGTCGGCATCTTCGATCCGGGTGCGGATGTTGGTGATGTCGTCATGATACTCATTTCGGGTCCGGGCGCGCGCAAACACGATATATTTTTCATCCCCGCTCCAGTTTGGATCGGTCTGCACGAATTCAGGATCGTCGGCCCCGGGCAAACGCTGAAATTGCTTCCGGTCAACGGCGTACCAGGCCAGCACACCGTAGGTTGGAAAAAATAGCTGGCAAAAGGCCGGATCATTGGTCAATGCGAAGTAGGATATTTCATTGACCGTGCCGATCATGTAGTTTCCGCTGGGCGACATTTTGGCAAAGACGCCTCTGGTTTGCGGCAGCAGGTCCGGTTTCGGAAAATCCTTCCAGGTCATAAAATTATTTTCAGACAGTGCAATGGTCTTTCCAACCGGTGCAATGAAGTGGGCGCCGCTGTCTCCCTTGTAATTCATCTCCATGCTGATGAGGCGGCCGTTTTTTGAAAACAGATGGCAACTTGCGCAGGTCGTCAGGTTTTGCATCACCACGGTCGGCTTGCCGTAGGATGCAATGTCTCCCAGACGCCATTTCATCTGTCTGAGCGCATCCGGGCCGGTTTTAAACGGCAGCGGGACCTGGCGGTAAAAGATAGATGCGTCCACGCGGTCTTTTGAGGTCGAAATACGGATACGGCCTTCGGAGGTCAGCGCCTTCACCGGTGTAAAGCGAATCCCGAAAACCACAACTTCGACAGGCTCGGCCACAGACCAGGCCTTGATGGCTTCCCAGGTCGCTTTGTCCGGTGTCCACTGCGGCCTGTCGGCAATGGCATAAACAGGGTTTTGCGTATCGCCGCAACGAAACACCACAAGCCATTGGGTGGAAGCGGTGCGGCGGTCACTCCACCGGAATGTGGGGGCTGCGATCTCGGGAGGAAAAACAGCACCATCATAGGGATAGGTGATGGTCAGGTCCGTGCCGGTTTGCGCCGGTCCCCTTGCGGTCACGAGCTTTTGCCATATATACTTGGACTCTGGCGGCAGCACCCCCGGCGCGCCGCCCTGCTCACCTTGACCGTGATGACCGGTTAAGGTGCATTGGTATAAGGTCGCCACTAAAATTATTAAAAGAGAAATGACGCGTTTATGGGTTTTCATTGTTCATATAGGATTGACCGTGAAATATCGTCGCCGGCCCCCATTGACGGAACAACCTGATGGATTGGATAAGCTGCAAACCGAAAGAAATTGAAAAGGAAAAAGGCTTCAGGCGGCCGCGGCCAAAGGATGAGGCCAGCACCAATAAACCCCATCCCGGGTACTTTCGTCAAGGGAAAGTAAGGGGGATTGATATACAAGCATGGGCCCGGTAAAGCTTGCCGATTTTCGGTCGATCGCCTAATATCCGGTCACGACCCCGATAAACCGCTCAACGACCGGTCAGGGTGTCCACCGGTACCGGACACGATCGTGATTTCCATAATTTCGAGGATGGGCACTGACCAGAAGCCGAGGGACTGATGGAAGAAATTGTCATCCCCAAAGAAAATGCCGTTTTCTGGCTGGATCGTCATGGCTGCTGGCGCAACCGGCACGGGCGCTTTGAGCAGTCCCGTATCATCGCCAAATTCCATGCCGCCATAGAATGCGATCGGGATGGTTATTATCTTTCACAGATAAACGGAGCGGTGCGTGAAAAGGTTTATTTTCACTGTGAGGATACCGCCCTTTTTGTGTTCGATTTACGCTTGGAGGCGGACACGGTTACACTGATTTTAAATACCGGCCGCCAGATGCCGCTGGTACCTGAAACGCTTTACATCCAGAATGATGCCCTCTATGTGGAAGCGGACGGCGAGCGCATCCGCTTTGCCGACCGGGGGCTAATGAAATTCAGTCGTCTGCTGGAGGACGACGGTACGACCTGCTTCTATCGCCTCGGAAATGTGCGGGTTCCGATACCCGAGAAATCACTTGCCGAGGTACACCCCTCGAACATGGATAAGGATGACCGGCACGTTCGAAAACCGTGAATCCACAACCCAAAGGAGTGCGCGATGAAATGGTTTATCTGGTTGATCAGTCTTGCCTGGATTGCGGGCGGCAGCCTGTCCATTCTCTACACCGCAAAAACACGCGAAATCACCGGAATGCTGATAGAGCGGCTGGGGCGTGTCCCGCTGGGGGTCGTTACGGCCGTTCTGGGCGTGCTGCGGATCATCGCATCACGCGGCAGCCTTCAAGCGGGTTTTATTGTTTTCCTGGGTCTGGTGGCCCTTGTCAAAGGGGGACTTTCTATCTGGAACCCGAAGGGCATCTACGAAAAAGCCGTGCAATGGAGCCTGGTGGAGGCCAGCGACCAGACCTACCGGTTCATGGGAATCGTGATGCTGATTGTGGGTACGGCTGTATTCTCCTGGGCCTGATCCGGCCGTTCAGCGCCCGGGGCGATCGCCTGTCATCGGTCAACTGAACAGCCACGATGGCGGCGCTCTGCGTATCACGAGGAGGAACACATGCCTGCAAACGCATGGCTTAAACGTCTACCGCTATGGGTGCTGCTGCTGACGCTCGCAATGCCCGGATGGGGAGCGGCCCGGGCGGCCGCGGTTACTCCGGTCCCGGACAGCATCGCCGAGGTTAACGGTGTCCCCATCCTGCGCCGAAGCTTCCAGATCGATTACCGCCAGGCGGTGGATAAATTCGCGCAAAAAGGCAACCCGGTCAATGAAGCCCATCTGCGGGATTTGCGGGCCAGGCTCATCGACTACCTGGTCGAAACGGAACTGCTCTACCAGGACGCCCGGCGGGTCGGGATTCAGGTATCCGACCGGGACCTGGCGGCCGACCGGGCCCGTTTTGCGAACGAAGACCAATTCCGTGGACATCTCCAAACGATGGACATGAGTGTGGCCGAATACCGGGAGAGGTGCTTGCGGGATCTCACCATCAAGCGACTCATCGAAACCCGCATCGCCCGCGACATCACGGTAAGCGACCAGGAAATCCAGGACTATTATCAGCAACAGGCCCAACGTTATCAGATCCCGGAACGCCTGCACGTCCGTCATATCACCCTGCGGTTTCCACCCGCTGCGGATGCAACCCGGAAATCCGCCGTACGCGACCGAATCCTCGATATCCGCCGGCAGATCAACGCGGGGCAGGATTTTGCGGAACTGGCGCTTCGGTTTTCGGAAGATCCCAACCGGGAGAAAGGCGGCGATGCGGGCTTTCTGGATGCCGGACAGCCCTCCCGGACCTTTGGACAGAAGGTCCTGGAGATCTCCACCGGGCAGGTGAGCGAACCCCTCGAAACCCCCCAAGCGTATCACCTCGTGACCATCGAGGCCCGCCAGCCCTCCCGTACGATTCCGCTGGTGTCGGTTCGGGAGGGGATTCGCCGACAGCTTTACCGGCAAAAAACCATCGATCCGATCAGGGAGCATGTTAAAGTCCTGCGACATAAGGCCAGGATCGTGATCCATGAGTGATGGCAGTCTACTCTGGCGGCTCCAATGTCAACTCATCCCGGATCTGGATGCAACCGATGACGCTCTGGGCGCCCGGGCAAAGGGTGATATAGTGCCGCATCGCCTCCCGGGCCTGCTCCCACTGCTTCGGGGGGGCCTTGAGGTGGTAGTGGACATGGATTCGCGTGATTTTGAGCACGCCTTCGATATTTTCGATATCGCCTGAAACGTCTGCATGATAGTGATCGCCGAAAGTTCTAATTTTGTGACCGGCCAGCACCGTGGCCAGAGTGCCCATCATTCACCCGCCCACCGCGCCCACGATATGATCGAGGGTGGCGGCATGCTCCTCCTCGGGGTCCACCCGATAAAACGCTTTGATCCCCCCATGAACACCGTAATAGACCGGCTCCCCGAAACCTTCGATGAGCGCTTTGCGGGTCGGTCCTTTTTCCCGTGTTATCCGAATTCGGGATTGATGGATCACTTCCGTCATATCGACCCCCTTTTTTAGGTTCATTGTTGCGGATGCACCGCCGGACTTCCGAATGCCGTCCGGCCTTCGGTCCTCCGATGAAACCGGGCATTGGTTTTGAAACAATAATGGTTATAACCTGGTAACGCCCGCGTCAGCGTCAAGCGGGATTGCGCCGGAAGGATTGACACCATGGACCGAAACACCCTCACCCGGCAGGTTCGCTACAATTGCGACCTGTCCGATGCCCGCTATGCCGGGTACTATTCGATTTGCGGTCTGGCCCTGCGTCTGCGGGATCTCTACAAATGGGAGCAGCGGCTGCCGCCCTGGGAAGAACGCAATCCGGCCGAAATCCTTGAATGGATCGATCGGAAGGAACAGTTGTGGGAGCGTCTGCAGGGTGAAGATTTTGTGCCGATCGATATTGACGGGATGCGCTTCGATCCTTTCGACACCCATGGCATCAACGCCCGTCTGGCGCCGCGGGGTTTATTCTACGGGGCCGGATACGCCCTGGGTCTCAAACCGGCGTTCGTCCTGGCGCAGATCGATGACCGCTATCGGGCTGATGGTCTTGCGGTTGTCCACCTGGGAAGGGAACTGGCCCGCGATCTGTTAACGCTGCCGGCCTTGTCTCAAAATGACACCATTGTGCTGCGCAAGGAGGCTGCCCGGTTTTTTGTCTGGGACCAGATTTTCTACATTACCCCGTCACGGCGTCCTTTTCTGGCGTATGCCCTGCGCCAGGCCGGACTGGCGGATACCGGCCCGTCCGGCCTGAGGGAGAACTTTGCGGTTCTCCTGGAAGGCCTCTATGATGTGTTCGTCCGACACGAGATCGGCGAGCGTCGTGACAGGGTTTTCGATGTGGACTGCTGGCGCGCGATGATAGCGTCTTTTCCCCATTCACCGGTGGAACTGCTCCTGCGGGCCGTCAAGGACGCCCTTGCGGATTCCGGCCCGAATGGACCGCTCCCGCATATGATCGCCGATCGCAAAGCCGTGTCTCTGGGGTTTTACCTGGTTTTTCACGACGGTCTGGGACGCCAGCTTTACCCGGAACTCCGGACCGCCTTTACGGACTTCGAACATTCCGGGGAATGGGCGGTCATGGATGCGGCCGCCCGAACAATCCACCACAGGGCCAGTGCCCACACCACCCGGTTGTTGGCCTTGTTTGAAGAAGGCCGGACCAGGGGCGATCTGGAATGGGCCGCCAACCGGATTCGCCGGGAATTTCTCGATCCGCTCGATGCCGCTCAGAAGGCCGGCCGCCAATAAAAACGACGGCCGGGTGCAACACGATCTGCCGGCGGTGGCCCGGGGATTCGAAATGCTGCTGGGGTTGAATTCTCGTCCGGGCTACCACACTTTGCCGCCAAAGGGGGCCGGTCGCCGTGACGACCCCGCCGATACAGGGCCTCCGACAGGTTGATTCCCAATAGATCTCCATGTAAGCTTATTTGTATTCATCGAGAGTACCCGTTGGCCTGGGGGCTGTGCTTGCTTTCGATCGATCCGGACGGTCTGCAACGCCTGCCGCTTCAGAACCATTGCGGCTTTGCCCGAAATATCAGAACCGACCCGTCGCGGATGAGCGCCAAAGCGGGCCCAATCGCAGACACATTCAGAACGTAAACAGAACGTAAACAGACATGGATACCAAAAAGACCGCCTCCAAAACCATTTTTACACGAAGCTCGGTTGCACCGCAGGGCCGGTTTATTGCCGGTATCCACCGACCGGTCTACCGGATTGCCAATTTGCGCCGTTCGCATCATCTCTCTTCGCTGGGGCAGGGACCGGACGGCCGCAGCGTGACCAATCACAAGAACTTTTCCGTCGGAGATATCGATGTCCCCTCGGCGGATCCCATCTATGAAATCGCCAACCCCCTGCCGTTTCGCGGGGTGACCTACATTGCCAAAGACTGGGCGGATGCCAGGGCGGCGCAGCTGCATACGATCAAGCTGCCGGCACGGCCGCCGGTTTCCATGAACCGGTGGCTTCGCGACCAGCTGGGCGATCAGGGCGCTGGCCACAAGCGCGTTGCCGATGCATTCGCCGAACTCCCGGAGCCTGTCCAGCTGGCCCTGGCGACCACCTCCACCGACCCCGACGATCTGGTTCTTCTGGCTGAACGGGCCGGCAATATCACCCATGCGCCAAAAAACGGGCGGCCGACCGGGCTTAAATACATTCGGGATGACGCCGGCGGGATACGGCCGGACATCTGCAATCATCTTCTTTTCGAGGCCGTGGCCAACAATCCTTTCCTGCCCGATGACTACAAGGCGGCCATGGTGCTGCGTCCGGGGGCCCAGGGGGACAGCGAAATCACGGACGAGTGGCGCAGCGGAAATGCCGACAGCCATGTGTGCGTGTACCTGCGGCGCAACAGCTATATCCCCTGGGGTCATTTTGCCGCCAACATGGCCGAGGATGCCATTCGCTACGATGCGGCCAGTCTGTCATTGGACGATGTCACCGGGTTACGCCATCTTTACTACCAGCGCACGTTCGGGCGGGTGGCCCGCATGCTGGTGCTCGCGACCGGCGACGACAGCCTCCCCCTGAACCCGGAGCGTCTGGAAGCCCTGCGCCGGAAAATTGTTGCTGAGCTCGGGGCCGAAGGGCGGGCGGAGACATTGCACTTCAACAGTACTCTGTGGGGCTGGAATTTCGGGTTTGACTACGCCCCCAGCCGATACCGTCTGCATGCGTCTCACCAGCAGGTTCACCAGCAGTATGCCCTTATCCCCCGGGAGGTGGCGCGCCATGAAGCCGACGGCCAACTGCCGGCTTATGCCTGCGGCGATTTGATCGACGGCTTTATAACAGCCTACCGGGCCGAGCATGGGGTCGATTTTTTTGAGGCCTACCTGAAAGCCGTACGGCAAAACGAACGACTGGACGGGCGGGCGGATCGTGAAAAGCGCCTGATCGTCCATGCCGACCGGCATGTCATGCTCTTTGTGCCCAAGGCCCAGACCTCCCAGTGGGAACTTCAACTGGTCACCCTCGATTCGGTGGGCAATATTCTGGAGGCCGATCAGGATACGCGGCAGGCCCTCGATCAGGCCATCTATCGAACTTAGCATTTGC
>JAERRP010000366.1 GCA_016735415.1 Desulfobacterales bacterium
ACACAAGAGGGGAGCGATGAAACCCATGGATCATGGATGATCATAGTTGTAGGAACTCCAGCCACCGGCCGGATCGACCGCGACTACATCGACCGGTACACGCTCGGTTTCCGCCGCTTCCGGGAAAGCCTCCACGGATTTGATCTTCAAACCGCGGCCACCGCGACCGCCATTGCAACCGACACCATCGAGGAAATGGCCCGGACCTATGCCGACAACGGCCCTTCCAGCATCATCATCGGCTACGGCCTGCAGCGTTACGCCAACGGCGGCCAGACCGTGCGCTGCATCGACAGCCTGGCCGCCATAACCGGCCAGGTCGGCATCTCCGGCGGCGGGGCCAATTATGCCAACCGCTCGATCCGCCGCCGCATGCACCCCGATGTGCTCGCAAGCGAAGCTCACGCTGTCCGACGCCGGACGTTCGCCCTGCCGCAGATGGGACGCTTTATCCGCGAAGCCCAGGATCCGCCGGTGGACATCGTCGTGATCGCCAAGGCCAACCCGCTCGTCCAGATGCCCGACATCGAAAGCTTCCGGAAGGCCCTGGCGCAGGTGCCGTTCAAAGTAGTGGTGGACCTCTTCATGACCGATACGGCCCGGGCCGCCGACCTGGTTCTTCCCGGCCCCCATGTACTGGAGGAAGAGGATCTGATCTACACCTCGATGCTTTCCCCTTATCTGAACTACTCCCGGCGGGTCGTCAATCCGCCGGAAGGGGTCATCAGCGAATACGAACTCTTCCAGCGCCTGGCCCGCACGATGGGGCTTGAGCATTACCCGCTCATGCCGCCGGAGACCTTCCTGCAGGAAACCGCCCGGCCGCTCCTGGAAAAACTGGGGCTGGGCTGGGAAGACCTCCAACGGAATGCTATCCACATCGCGACGGACGATGTTCCCTGGTCCGACGGCGATTTTGCCACCCCCTCCGGCCGCTATGAATTCTACTCCGAGCGAGCCGCGGCGGACGGTCAGGCCCCCCTGCCGGTTTTTACCCCGCCGGCGGAACCCGAAGGGCTTTATCCGCTTCGTCTTCTGACCACCCACTACCGGCATTCCCTGCACTCCCAGCATTTCATGGATCGCCACGAACGGCCTGAAGTGTACCTCAACCCGGGGGAAGCGGGCCAAAGGGGCATCACGGCCGCTTCGCCGATTCGTCTTGAAAGCCCCCAGGGTACGCTCGATGCCACGGCGGTTTTGACACCCCGTATCCCTGCCGGGGTGGTGCAGATCTACCAGGGCTGGTGGCAGCACAGCGGGGCCGTGAATACCCTGACCGCCGATACCCTCTCGGACATGGGCGAAAATGCCGCCTACTTCGAAACCTTCTGCCGGATCGTCCCGCTCGATGCCGCCGCCACCCCTATCAAGGAGAAAAAGTGATGTCAGACAAACCGGCCGACAAGAGCACCACCATCCTGACCCACTTCCTGCTGCCGGAAGACGCCAACCCGGCCGGCAATATCCATGGCGGGGTCATCATGAAGCATATCGACAGCGCGGCCGGCGTGGCCGCCTTCCGCCATGCCCGCCGGAATGTGGTCACGGCTTCCATCGACCGGCTGGATTTTATCCACCCGGCCTTTGTCGGCCATCTTCTGATCCTCAAGGCCAGCGTCAATCTGGCCGGCCGGACTTCCATGGAAGCCGGCGTGCGGGCTGAAACCGAAAATCTGTTAAGCGGTGAAATCCGGCACGTGGCCTCGGCCTACCTCACTTTTGTGGCCCTGGACGAGGCCGGTCACCCCACTCCGATACCGCCCCTGATGCTTGCCACCGACAATCAGAAACGCCGTCACCACATGGCCCAGGCCCGCCGCAAGGCACGCCTGGCGGAGAAAAAACACGAAGCCGCCTGCGAGGACGATCCCGCCCAGTGCGCCCCCTGAACGCGCCGAAACACCCGGGCGCTTTATTTCCAGCCAAAAGGTCTTATGGTCTTGTAAACCATTCCTCGTACATCAACCAAGGAGAGTCCCATGGCCCAAGTTACGTTTAAAGGCAATCCCGTACAGACCATCGGCAACCTGCCCGCCGTCGGCGAGGCCACCCCCGGCTTAACCCTCGTGGATAAAGACCTGCAGGAGATTTCGCTGCAGGACTATGCCGGTAAAAAAATCGTGCTGAATATCTTCCCGAGCATCGATACCCCCACCTGCGCCATGTCCGTCCGCAAGTTCAATGCCGAAGTCGGACAACTGAGCAAGGCCGTGGCGGTCTGTGCCTCGATGGATCTGCCTTTTGCCCACGCCCGTTTCTGCGGGGCCGAAGGCCTCGATCAGGTGGTCTCGGCTTCGGCCTTTCGCAATGCCGAATTCGGCGAGCACTATGGCGTGCGCATCACGGACGGCCCGCTCAAGGGCCTGTTTGCGCGGGCCGTGGTGGTCGTGGACGAAAACGGCCGCGTGGTCTACAACCAGCTCGTTCCTGAAATCGCCGACGAACCCGACTACACGGCCGCGCTGCAAGCGTTGCAGGGTTAAATGATCGGTGGGTTGAACGGCAAACCCGGTCAACCGCGATCAAGGGCTCGCGAAAAAATAACTTCACATTTTAAGCGCCGATGCATCCCGCCCGGCGGCGTTACAAAAGCTCGGAATAGGCCGGCTATTCCTGCGCTTTCGCGCCTTGCCCGGCGGGCGCCTCAACGCTGAAAATTGCTAATTTATTTTTACGCGAACCCTCAAGGCAAACCGTTTAACGCGCGGGTGGCTTCCCGGCCACCCGCACGGGACGGAAGATCATGTACCTGGCCGTCATCCGACAAAAACAGTGCTACCAATTCGTGATCCGCGAATCCTACTGGGATCGGGACTGCTACCGCAACCGCGACCTGGTGGATCTGGGGGCCGATCCCTCCCGGCACATCGTCTATCCCGGCGGGCGGGCCTATTATATCGATCCCGAACTTGAAGACCGTATTCTGGACCGGGGGGGCGCCTTCGATGCGGACGCACTGGAAGAACTATTCTGGCCGTTTGTAGACGAAGACATCCGTTATGCCGTCGACGCCTTCCGCAAACGCTGGCAGCCGCCCGAACGCCCGGCGGGACCCGGAACCCATAACTCTGTACATCTTTTTGATAAACGCCGGATCCCCTTTCGGCG
>JAERRP010000696.1 GCA_016735415.1 Desulfobacterales bacterium
GCAGGGAAGCCCCGAAGCGGCCGCGGGACACGGGCGGTTTTTTTTGGTCTCCGGTCGTCGACCGATCCGCAAAGGTCTGGACGCTTTGAACCCTATCGGGAGCTGAAAACCGCATGCAGGATTTTCCCGTTGACGACTGCCCCCTGCCCGAGCCGTTTACGGCCAAAGTGGGCCTTGTGCTGTTTCTGGCCTGGCTGTTTTACCTGGGCTTTGTCACCCGGGTGATGTTCGCACCGCTCATGCCGGCCATTGAACAGGATCTGGGGATCAGCCACGGCCAGGCCGGATCGCTGTTTTTAATGATGTCGTTGGGCTATCTGCTGGCCCCGTTTTTCTCCGGACTGCTCTCATCGAAAATCAAACACCGCGGCACCCTCAATGTTTCGGCCTGGATGGTGGGCCTGGCCCTGCTGCCCTTTGGCGTGGTGACCGAATTGTGGGCCATCCGATTGCTGCTGGCCATTATCGGCCTGGCGGCCGGGCTTCACCTCCCCTCGGCCATTGCCACCATCACCGCCCAGATCCGCAAGGAAGACTGGGGCAAAGCCTTGAGTGTTCATCAGGCCGCACCACCCTTGAGTTTTATATCGGCCCCGCTGATCGCAGCCCTGCTGCTCAACTGGTTTTCCTGGCGCCGGGTGCTGATGCTCTGGGCGGTGGTGGCCTTGTTATCGGCCATCGCTTATCGCTTTGGCGGCCGGGGCGGCAAGTTTGCCGGTCAGCTGCCCAACCGGGCCAATGTCCGCATCATCGTTAGCAACCCTTCCTTCTGGATCATGGTGGCCCTGTTTGCCATGGCCATGGGGGGCAATGCCGGCATCTATGCCATGCTGCCGCTGTTTCTCGTCAACGATCATCAGATGACCCTGACATGGGCCAATTCACTGGTGGGTATTTCACAGATATCCGGATTGCTGATGGTTTTTGTGGCCGGATGGGTCATCGACAGGGTCGGGCAAAAGCGCGTCATGGCCGTCTGCCTGCTGGCGGCCGGGATTGCCACCATGCTGATCGGTCTCCTGAAAGGCGCCTGGCTCATAGCGGCCATTATCATCCAACCGGCGGTGCTCAACGCCTTCTTTCCGGCGGCCTTTGCCGCTTTGTCCCGAATCGCTCCACCTTACCTGCGCAGTGTGACCAGCGCCCTGGGGCCGCCGCTGTCATTTCTGATCGGCGGAGGGGTGCTGCCGATGGTCATCGGTGCCATGGGGCAGACCTATACCTTCGGCGCCGGCATTGTTCTGGCAGGTGGTTTTATGCTCATCGGCCCGCTGCTGATACGGTTTCTCAAGCTGGGCCAGTTCGACGATCAGGCCGGCTGCTGACCTCATTCCAGTCTTTTTGTACATGCATCTGGCCACCACCGTACGGCCAGAACATAAGGCGCCTGGACGGCTCGTCAGGTGCGCGCCGGATTGACACGGCTTTTCCCGGTTCTTATTTTTCGTAAGTGACGCGGTCATGCTCTGAACATCCCTGACCAGGCTCAAGCCTGATGGACTCCTGAAAAGCCACAACAAGGAAGGTTCCCATGAAAAAATCCGGCCGACTGAAAGATCACTTTGTATGGGTTAAAGACAAGGAGGGTAATGAATTTGTCTGCAATATCAATGCCCTGAAAAACCCGGATGAGCTGACCGAGGAAGAAAAAAGCCAGTGTTACGATGCCCATATGCCCCAGGAAAGCATCGGGCCATAGCCCATTGACGTGGAGATCGGCCGTCCAAATGCGGCCCCGCGCCCGTGTTGCCCGTGCCGGTTTGCAGGTCAGCCGCCGCGCTACAGATCCTGGGAGGTCCGGTGAGCATCCGGGGTGTTCACATTGAAAAAAGAGCGCAGTTGCGGGTCGGCTTTTTGAAGTTTGGCCACCGGCACTTTTTTCAGATTGATCCGGGGGAAAAAGCGGATAATCTGGTATTCATCACGCTCTAACTGATCTTCGATATGGGGGATGCAGCGCTTGGCGTAAATGGCGCACAAGGGTTCGAAATGGCTGTCATGGGATGGCACGACCACATCGACCGCCGGCTCCAATTCATCGAGCAGCATGGTCACAAGTTCCGGTTTTAAAAAAGGGGCGTCACAGGACACGACGAAGGCATATTCGGCGACAGCATGTTTCAAACCGGCATGAATGCCGGTCAATGATGAGCGCGCCGGATAAATATCCGCTATCACCCTGGCCGGCAGATCTTCATACAAGGCCGGCTGACGGGTCACGATTAAAATTTCATTAAAAATTGACTGCAAAACCCCCAGAGTCCGGTCGACGATCCTGCGACCGCCCACCTTTAAAAACGCCTTGTTGCGCCCCCCCATGCGGGAATTGAGCCCTCCGGCCAGGATGATGGCGCAACAATTGTCGACCGGCGCTTGAACTTGCAAGAATCCTATCCCCCGATACTCACCATTTTGGTCCGCAGCCCCTTGTTCCGGGCAAAGCTGAGTTGATGCTCGCCCTTTTTGAGGGCCAGGGTCTGCACCATCAGGGCGACCAGTTGCCGGTCGGTGGCCCCTTGCCGCAAAGGGGTTATCACATCCACCTGGTCGTCGGCCAGCAGGCAGGGTCGCAGATGGCCGGTGGCCGTTAACCGGATCCGGTTGCAGGTGCTGCAAAAAGGCGAACTCATCGAACCGATCAGCCCGATTTCCCCCGGTGCGCCTTTAAACCGATACCGTCGGGCCGGCCCGTCATGACGGCCGTGCGGCACCGGCACCAGGGTGCCCAACCGGTTGAGCCGGTCTTGAATCTGCGCCATGGGAATAAAATACCGGTGCGCTGCAACCGGATCGGTCCCGATGGGCATGTACTCGATAAAGCGGACGTGAAGCGGATAGCGCAGGCTCAACGCGGCCATTCGTTCAATCTCATCGTCATTGAACCCTTTCATGACCACCGTGTTGATCTTGAGCGGCGCAAAGCCCAGTTCGACCGCCGCCATGATCCCCTTCCAAACGGTGGGAAACAGATCCAGGCCGGTCATCCGTTTGAACCTGTCCCGATCCATGGTGTCCAGGCTGATATTGATCCGATGCAGTCCGGCCTGCTTCAAGCGCCCTCCCAACCGATCGACCAGGGTGCCGTTGGTGGTCAACGATATGTCGGCCAGGGCCGGTATGCGGCCCAGCTGATCCAAAAAATTCACTATGCCATGCCGCAGCAACGGCTCACCGCCGGTCAGGCGTACCTTGGTGATGCCCAAACCGACCCCGATGCGAACGATCCGGTAAAGCTCCTCAAGGGTCAGCAGGTGTTCCTTGGCCACGCGTGCCGGACGGGAAGGCGCACAATAGCGGCATCTCAAATTGCAACGATCGGTCACCGATATGCGCAGATAGGTGACCGCCCGCTGGAGATTATCTTTCAGATCATGGAACGTGGATCGGTTCATTTTCAATCCTGGCCCGCTGGTTAGCCCAACAGCTGGGCAACCACCTGCGATCCGGCCGGCAAAACGGTTTGTCCTTCGGGGATGGCCACCACCGCACCGGCTTCGGCCATGGAGCGCAACCGGCTGGCGTTGTCCAGATGGTGAAATACCGGCCGGTCCGGATGTCCTTCGATCCTTCCAAAGACAAACTGGGTCCAGTCGGCATGTCGGCCGTTCAATTCGAAGGCCAGTTCAACGGACATGGTGGGCAGCTGCGGCCGCTGATAGCCGGCCAGTTTGAGCAGACCCGGCAAAGCGATCTGCAAAAAACCCATCAGATTGGAGGGCGGGCCGCCGGGCAGAATAAAAACCGGTTTGTCTTCCAGCAACCCGAAACCCACGGCCTTGCCGGGGCCGATGCGGATACGATGAAACATCTGCCGCCAGCCCAGGCGGGCCAGCGTCTGGGCCACCAGATCCCGGTCACCGGTCCAGGCCCCGCCGCTGGTAATCAGGGCATCGGCATCGGCGGCCTGGGTTTTCAAGGTATCCAGCAGGGCTTCGGGATCGTCTTTGACCAGCGCCAAACGGGTCTGTAAATGGTACCGACGGCACCAGGCCCCCAGTGTGCTGATATTGCTGGCGTAAAGCTTTCCCTCCGGCAGCGGCTGCCCCGGCGCGACGACTTCATCGCCGGTGGCCACGATGGCCACGAAAGGCTTGCCCACCACTTCGATGTGACTGTGACCGGCCGCCGCCAGAATGCCCACCATCCCCGGGCTCAACCGCTGGCCCCGCCGCGCAATGGTTTTCCCCAGGGCCACATCCGTGCCTTTGGCCAGAATATTGCGCCCCGGCTCGGCCGTGATGCCAACCAGAATATCGTCGCCCGCAACCGGGACGAACTCTTCGGCCACCACGGCATCGGCGCCGCTGGGGATCCTGGGGCCGGTGAGCACCTGCACCGTCGTGCCGGTGGCAACACGCACATCCTGCTCACCGCCAGCCGCCATGCAACCCGCAAGCTTCAAAGGCACCGGATGGGATTCACTGGCCGAGGCCACATCGCCGGAAACAACCGCATAGCCATCCTTCAGGGAGGCATCCACGGAAGGTGAATCGACCCTGGCCGTCTGGTCACAGGCCACCGCCCGATCCACGCTGTCCGGCAATGCCACCGTTTCCGAATCCAGCGGACGAATGGCGCCGAGCGTCAACTGCAGGGCTTCATCCAACCCCATGAGCAATTTTTGAGTCATCCTCGCCTCCAGGCTTGTCCGCCGGTCCGCTGATTGTCCGGGCCGCGCCTATTTGCCAAAGGCGCAGTTGGGATATCGGCAGGTTTTGCATTTGAGACACAACCCGCCATGGCCCAGCGTGGCCACCTCATGGCGGGTGATTTTCTCACCGGCCAGCACACGGGGATAGATCAAATCAAAAATGGTGGTTTCGGAAAAAAGGCCGCAGGCCGGAATTCCCAGCACCGGTGTATCGTTCAGGTAGGCCACCATGAACATGGCGCCCGGCAGCACGGACGAGCCGTAGACCATATCGCGGGCACCGGCCTGTTGGAAGGCGAATCGGGTTCGATCATCCGGATCCACTGACATGCCGCCGGTGGTGATCAGTCCATTAGCCCCCTTTTCCACC
>JAERRP010000694.1 GCA_016735415.1 Desulfobacterales bacterium
GGTGGTCCCCTTGGCCAGGCCATTTAACAATGCCATCCCGAGAGACATGCTGCCGCGTTTCACGTCGACCATGTTGGCGCCGATGGCAATGGAGCTGGCAAGCAGAACGGAGGAGACCATTCCATCCGGGGAAATGGGAGGCTGCGCCGGTGCCACTGTCACGGCTGGATAGGCGGCGGGTTGCAAGCTGTATGCGGGTGGTGCCGTGGTTGTACTCATATGATCTCCGTATCCTGACCAGGTAGAATAATTTTTTCATGACCGTTCAGGTAGTCTGCAAAACAGGCTGCCAGGCTGCGCTCTTGCGCCGAGGGTGCTTTTAGAAAATCGACATACCGAATCATTCGTTCAATCCCCACCGCAGGGACAACATGTTCTATTTTACAGGCTCCCTCTGCGGCAATATCCGGCGCCACATGCAGGACTTCGATAAAAAAATTGCACAACACCGCATGGCGTTTCATCATAGTAAGGGCCGCCATCCTGCCCGCCTGAGTCAGCGTAATCGTCTGATAAGGCGCATAGTTGATCAGGCCTTTTTCAGCCAGCAGTTGCAGGGCCTCGGTTACGGACGGTCCGGTGACTTTCAATTTTTCCTTGATGTCTTTACTGCGTGCTTCACCTTTTTGGGAGCAGATATGATAAATTGCTTCCAGATAATCCTTCCGACTGGCGCTTAATTCTTTACGGGTTGCCATGATTTGCCTTGATGATGCCTTTGACAAGCCCGACGCCATAATTCCAATCCGCCGGTTTACCCTTTCCAGCTTTGGGCAGGTAGATCTCGAGACCGACATAGGAATAGTGAGCTGAGTTCCAGACAGCGCGGGGGATAATCGTATGGCAAACAGGGAAACGTCTGGACGCGGCAGGCGCCTGGGAATCAACCGTTGTAATTTCATACATCCGCACCGCTGGTGAATGATCGGAAAGATTCACCTTGTATTCATTCAACGTCTTCTCAAGTCTGCCCAACAGATTCTTATCGCTGCAGAAAAGGTCTGCACAGCGGCCGGCTTCATTGATGCCGGTGTGCAGATCAATCAACAGGTCAATCTTGTTTTTAACCTGTTGGTGGAGCTGCAGGTAGATTTCCCGGTGAAAAGCGCCGTAATAATACCCCCGGCCACGAAATGATTCCTGCTGTGGTAAGCCCTGGTCGATCCGAACGATTCTGATATCGGTTTCCGGCAAAAGGGCCGCCACCTGCCGGCCGAAATCAAGCTCCTTTTTGTGAATACCGATTACAAGCCCGGTGCGGATATCGGTGGGGTTATGCGATCCATTCATAGGTTTCGATGGTTGCCGGGTCGCACTTGCAACATCCTTTCTGGCATCCAAGATCACCGTCGTGCTTTTTCAACTTGCCCTTGCGAATCCACATGTCCAGCATGGGGGTAACGGTATCCGTTTCCTTCCTGAAATGGATGGCGATATCCTGCAGGGTGGCGAGTCTTCGTTCTATGAGATACTGCTTTATTTCAATGGGCGTCATGGTGTCCTCAAGTTTACGGAAAGTTGTTCAGGTTGAAGACCGCAAGTGGGTTTACAAACGGTCTTCAACCAGTCATCGGCTCAGTTCAGGCCCTGGCGCCGACGGCAAGCGCCATCTCCGCCTGATCTCGCCTGCCGACCATTTTCATCAGGGCTATGACAACCGCAAAGGCGATCAGCATGACGGCAATCCACATCATGGAGCTTGCCGGATGAGTGCCGAAGGTTGCCGTTTGATAGAAAATAACCGCGGCAAAATAGGCCATGAAGGTCGTCCAGAAACCGGCGAACAGGGTCCACTTCAGGTTGGTTTCCCGATACACCGCGGCAATGGCGGCGCTGCACGGAAAGTAGAGCAGGACAAAAAGCAGGTATGCAAATGCCGCGACTTTGGAGCCGAACAGGGTAACCATGGAACCGAATGTTCCCTCACTGACTTCCTGATCTTCAGCGGCTGCCGACATATCCCTCACATCGCCTACCGAGAGACCAAGGGGATCCAGGAATGTACCTGCCATGTCCGACAGGTTGGCCGGAATGGTCGCAAAAGATTCGCCGATAGCCCCCCAGAAGCTGAATCCTTCTTCCGCTTCTTCACCTTGTGCGGCGGCGTCCATACCCCCATACAGGGCATCGAGTGTACCCACCACCGCCTCCTTGGCAAAAATACCGGTAAAGATTCCGACCGTGGCCGGCCAGTTATCGTCGGTAACACCGAAGGGCTTGAGCACGGGTGTAATAGTTTTGCTGATCGAGGAAAGGGCTGAATTTTCACTATCTTCGTTACCGAAGGTGCCGTCGGTACCCAGTGAGTTGAGGAAGGCGAGCACCATGATTACCGGGATCAGCACTTTGCCGGCCTTGAACAGAAATGTTTTCAAGCGGTCATAGGCACTCAGGATAACCGCTTTTACCGTGGGCAAATGGTAAGGGGGCAGCTCCATGACAAAAGGGGTTATTTCTCCCTTGAGCAAGGTCTTTTTCAGCACAAGGCCGGTGACGACCGCAAAACCGATACCGATGAGGTAGAGCAGAAATACCAGGTTCTGACCGCCCGTGGGGAAAAAGGCGGCGGCAAAAAGAGCATAAACCGGCAGACGGGCGCCGCAGGACATGAAGGGGTTCATCATGATGGTCAGGGTGCGGTCGCGCTCACTTTCCAGCGTTCGGGTCGCCATGATGGCAGGGACGTTGCACCCGAAGCCGACCAGCATGGGGATAAAGGATTTACCGGGCAGACCGACGACGCGCATGGCGCGGTCCATAACAAAAGCGGCCCGGGCCATGTATCCCGAGTCTTCGAGAAAGGAAAGACACAGAAACATAAACCCGATGGGCGGGATAAAGGTTGCCATGGTCTGGATGCCGCCGCCGAGGCCGCCGGCCAGGATGGTGACCAGCCAGGCGGGTGATTTTATAGCTTCCAGAATATTTCCGAAACCGTCCACAAAGATGGTGCCGGCAAAGATATCGAAAAAATCGATAAAGGCGCCGCCGAGATTGATGGTAAACATGAACATCAGGTACATGGCTAATAGAAAAATGGGAATCCCAAACATCCGGCTGAGAACCACCTTGTCGAGTTTGTCGGACATTGAGTCGGTTACCCGGCCGGCTTTTTTGATTGTATCCTGGGTCAGCCAGTTAATAAATCCATAACGGGAGGAGGCGATGAGGATGTCCGCCTCGTCACCAAGTCTATTCTCTATTATTTTTTGTAATTTCTCCGTTTTGGAAAGCGCCTCACGGCCAACCATTGCCGCGACCCGTTCGTCATCTTCAAGCAGCTTGAGGGCCATCCAGTTTGCTTCATATTTTCTGGTCTCGGCCACTGCCTGGACAAGAGGCCGCAACTCAGCGATTGCCTCCTGAATCTCAACCGGATATGTGATGTCCGCCGCTCATCGTCCTTTTTCAGGCGCGGCCTTATTGATGGCATCTTTAAGCTGCGAGACCCCCTGGTTTTTTGCAACGACCATGGGAATTACCGGACAGCCAAGCTGGCGGGCCAGGCCATCCACATCAATGTCGATCCGCCGCTCTTTGGCAAGATCCATCATGTTGAGGGCGACCAAAAGGGGAGCGCGCATCTCCAGAAGCTGGGTGGTGAGGTAGAGGTTTCTCTCGATATTGGAGGCATCGACAATGTTGACGATGAGATCAGCATCACCGGAGAGGACATAATCTCTGGCGACCTCCTCACCCACCGAAGTAGCGGAAAGGGAATAGATGCCCGGTGTATCAACCACCTCAATCCGGTGTCCATCATGCCTGTAGGAACCCACCTTGCGATCCACGGTCACGCCCGGC
>JAERRP010000807.1 GCA_016735415.1 Desulfobacterales bacterium
CCGAACACCCCGCAGCGCCCTCTATTCTCAAATCAGTCACGATTGCAGAATCTGTGTAATATACTGAAAAAACTATAATTGCCGGCATGTAATCAATGTTCGTCGCAGGCCGCTAAATGGCACTTATTTTGCTTCTAACGGTAGTGGAAACTCGCGGGATGCGGTGCATCCGAGTCCGCATCTAAAATACTGCCCCTGCGGACGGGCAATGATCAAGGTTAGGACAATCCTCGATGTCAACTGAAAAAGGCGAAGATATCATCCTGAAGGTCCAGGACGCGGTTATTGATTTATTCGACACCATGTTGTCGATGGATATAAAGCCATCCGAAGCGGAAACGGCCAAGAGTGAAGATCAAGACAAGTTGCTGGCTGGTTTCGTGAGCCTGACCGGCAAGGTACAGGGCAGCGTCAGTATCTGCGTCAGCGAGTCCATGGCCGGAAGGATGTGTGCCGGCATGCTGGGAATGGAACCGGGTGAGATTGAAGGCAAAGAAGATGTTAGGGACGTATTACGAGAGGTCTGCAACATCACCGCCGGAGGGCTCAAATCCAATTTTTGCGATGCCGGGCTAACCTGTGAAATTTCTACGCCATCCATCACCAGCGGTAGTAATTTCGAAGTAAAAACCCTTAACAAGGAACGCTACGAAAGATTTAAATTTGCTTTTGAGGACCAGCATTTTCATGTGGAAGTGGCCGTAAAATTCGTGTCCGAGGATGAAGACGATCTGAAGTCCATCCTGCAGCTGAAAAAAATCGATATCAACGAGGCTTCCCAGGTTGCCGCGGAAGCGCCCGTCGCCCAAACGCAGGCCGGCAATGAAGCGTTGGATGATGCCGCCATTCAGGATCTGTTGTCCGCCGCTAATAATGCGGATGCCGCCGACAACGAGGGCGGGGAACCCACGACAGCGCCGCCGGCCCCGTCCGTGGCGCCGGGAAGCCCTGAAAAGACGGAAGCCGTGCTGCCTGCCAACGCGGAGACATCTGCCGATGCCGGACCCGGGGGCAACAAGTTGCCGTTTGATGTTGGGTTCATCCGGGATATTCCGGTCCACATAACGGTCGAATTGGGACGCAGTAAAATGGCCATCAAAGACGTTATGGGACTGGGCCGGGGCTCCGCTGTGGTTCTCGCTAATCTGGAAGGGGAGTCGCTTGATATCCGCGCCAACAACCGGCTGATAGCCAAAGGCGAGGTTTTGGTGGAAAACGATAAATACGGAATTCGAATCAAGGAAATTATTACATCACGTGAACGCCTGGATCGATTGATTCACGAAAATAAATCGGCGGTCTAAAAATACAATTTGAGGTAGAAGATCGAATATGGAAAATATCATTAAAAAACTGAATGAAATTGATGAAAATCCTTTGATGAAAAAGGAAGTCAAAAGACTCTGCAAGGCGTATGCCGCCGAAGTCGTGCGCTATTTTGAAGCCCGGAAGCGTGACCGCAAGGGGATGGATAAGTAGTTCAGGGACGGTTGATAATGGCGGCCATGTAACCGGCCCCGAACCCATTATCGATGTTGACAACGGCGACATTGGAACTGCAGCTGTTGAGCATGGCGAAAAGGGCGGTCAAGCCCCCCAGGCTGGCACCGTAGCCGACGCTGGTGGGCACGGCAATAACGGGCCGGTCCACCATGCCGGCCACGACACTGGGTAACGCGCCTTCCATGCCGGCCACGACGATCAGAACCGCCGCCGCTTCGATTTGTTCGCGGTGCCCAAGCAGGCGATGAACACCCGCCACGCCCACGTCGAATACCGACTGGACCGGATTGCCCATGGCCCGGGACGTCAGATAGGCTTCGCGGGCCACAGGAATATCCGAAGTCCCGGCCGATAACACGAGGATCGGACTTCGCTCATCGTTGTATATTTCTGGTTTTCCCCAGACGATCATGCGGGCGTCTTGGTGGTAGACGCATTCCGGAAAATGTTCAAGGATCGATGCCGCTTTTTCTGCCGCCACCCGTGTTACCAGCACGATGGATTCCTGCCTAATCATCGGGTTAAGAATACCGATGATTTGCGCGGCGGTTTTACTTTCTCCGTATATCACTTCGGGGAAACCTTTGCGCAGGGAACGATGGTGATCGATATGCGCGAACTCGATGTCCTCGTAAGTTAATTGCGCCAGTCGGTCCGCAGCGGCGTCAATCGTCATTTCACCCCTGGAAACGCTTGCGAGCAGGACTTTTAAATGAGTTCGATCCATAGCGTCATTCACAAAACTCAGGGAAGGTTTTGTTCTTGGATTCCAGTTCCCGGGGCGGCCCCTTTCCCGACGGACG